>JBFKAF010000414.1:0-3737 GCA_041621735.1 Pseudomonas sp. | reverse complement strand
GGGAAAGGTGAAGGCTGGCAGCCATTGGCGCTCACGCAAGCGTTGCATCCAGGGCGCCAGGATCAGGCTGGACAGGCCACCAGTGACGATGATCAGCAACGGCAGGCTCGGCGACCAGGCGAAGGTCAGGCTGATCAGCATGCCGAGCAGGATGCCGTTATAGCCGTACAGGCCGATGTCGATATCGGCCTGCGGGTAGCCTCGTCGTTGTGCGGTGAGCATGCTGCTCAAGCCACCGAGCAGGGCGCCACCGAGCAATGCCGGCGCCCCGATGGCAATCGCCAGCAGAATCAGCAGGCCGCAGCCAGGATGGCTTTGCAGAAATATCTGGCTGAAGCCGTTGAGCAAGCCGATGAAGCCGCGTCGGGAGGAGGGAGGCAGAGGCAGGTGCTGCATGCTCGGTTAACCTGAATAAAAAGAGGCGCCCGCTATGTGAATAACGGACGCCTGCAAACTGGCTAGGCCAGCGTAGGGTTGATGTCGTGCAGATATAGAGGGGGGGGCTAGGCGCCATGCATCAATTCGTTGCGCCGTAACCCGCCAGGCGGACCTAAGTTGCGGTCGCGGCCTGGTCGGTTCGCAGGTGTGGCCGGCTAGAGCGAGATGCTGCGCGCTATTCCAGCCTCGATTGCTTCACTGCAAGGTTTCGATGCGCAGGCTGTTGGTGCTGCCCGGTTGACCGAAGGGTTCACCTGCGGTGATCACCAGGGTGTCGCCGGTCTTCGCCAGGCCGGCGGCCTGGGCAATCTCTAGGGCTGTGCGGGTGACATCCCCGACCTGATGCAGGCGCTCGTTGACCACCGAGTAGATGCCCCAGGCGACGGTCAGACGACGTGCGGTGTGCAGGTTCGGGGTCAGGCTGAGGATCGGCGTCTTCGGCCGCTCGCGCGAGGCGCGCAGGCTGGATGAGCCGGACTCGGTGTAGTTGACCAGCGCGGCCACCGGCAGGATCGAGCTGATGCGCCTGATCGCGCAGCTGATCGCATCCGAGGCGGTCGCTTCGGCCTGCGGGCGGCTGACGTCGAGCTGGGCCTGGAAGTCCGGGCCGCTCTCCACCTGGCGGATGATCTTGCTCATCATCTGCACCGCTTCCAGCGGGTAGTCGCCGGAGGCAGTCTCGGCCGACAGCATCACCGCATCGGCTCCTTCGGCCACGGCATTGGCCACGTCGGTGACCTCGGCGCGGGTCGGCGCCGGGGAGAAACGCATGGACTCGAGCATCTGTGTGGCCACCACCACCGGCTTACCCAGTTGGCGGCAGGTACGGATGATGTCCTTCTGGATGCGCGGCACGTTTTCCGCCGGTACTTCCACGCCGAGGTCGCCGCGGGCGACCATGATCGCGTCGCACAACTGGGCGATGGCTTCGATCTGCTGCACCGCCGAGGGCTTCTCGATCTTGGCCATGATGAAGGCCTTGCCCTGGATCAGTTCGCGCGCCTCGATAATGTCCTCGGGACGCTGGACGAAGGACAGTGCCACCCAATCGACACCCAGCTCCAGGCCGAAGGTCAGGTCGCGACGGTCCTTCTCGGTCAGCGGGCTGAGTTGCAGCACCGCTTCCGGCACGTTGACGCCCTTGCGGTCGGACAGCTCGCCGCCGGCGACCACCTGGGTGTCGATGGCATCGCTGTGCTTGGCAGTTACCTGCAGGCGCAGGCGGCCGTCGTCCAGCAGCAGGTTCATCCCCGGTTGCAGCGCCTCGATAATTTCCGGGTGCGGCAGGCAAACCCGGCGGGCGTCGCCCGGGGTGGGGTCCAGGTCCAGGCGCAGGGCCTGGCCGCGTTCCAGCATGACCTTGCCTTCGGCGAAACGGCCGACGCGCAACTTGGGCCCCTGCAGGTCCATAAGGATGCCGATCGGCGTGTTCAGGCGTTGCTCCACTTCGCGCACCCAGTTGTAGCGCTGCGCGTGGTCGGCGTGCTCGCCGTGGCTGAAGTTGAGGCGGAACAGATTGACCCCGGCTTCCACCAGCTGGCGGATATCGTCGATGGTTTTGATCGCCGGGCCGAGGGTGGCGAGGATTTTTACTTTCTTGTCAGGGGTCATTGGTCAGTGCTCTCGAGAATCAGAATGGCGCGGAAATCGTTGACGTTGGTCCGGGTCGGTCCGGTGGCGATCAGTTGATCGAGGGCGGCGAAGTAGCCATAGCCGTTATTGTTGTCCAGTTCATCGCTGCTGCTCAGGCCCAGCGCGGCGGCGCGGGCGTGGCTGTCCGGGGTCATCAGGGCACCGGCGTTGTCTTCCGAACCGTCGATGCCGTCGGTGTCGCCGGCCAGGGCGTAGACGCCGGGCAGACCCTTGAGGCTATCGGTGAGGCTCAGCAGGAACTCGGCGTTGCGTCCGCCGCGGCCGTTGCCGCGCACGGTCACCGTGGTTTCGCCGCCGGAGAGGATCACGCAGGGCGGCTTGATCGGCTGGCCATGCAAGTGCACCTGGCGGGCGATGCCGGCATGCACCTTGGCCACCTCGCGCGACTCGCCTTCCAGGTCGCCGAGGATCAGGACATTCAGGCCGGCGGCGCGGACTTTCTCGGCGGCGGCGTCCAGCGACTGCTGCGGGGTGGCGATCAGCTGGAAGTGGCTGCGGCTCAGGCAGGGGTCGCCCGGCTTGACCGTTTCCGAGCGCGGGTCCTGCAGCCAGGCGCGCACGCTGGCCGGGATTTCGATGCTGTAGCGGGCGAGAATCGCCAGGGCCTGCACCGAGGTGGTCGGGTCGGCCACCGTCGGCCCGGAGGCGATCACCGTGGCCTCGTCGCCGGGTACGTCGGAAATCGCATAGGTGTACACACTGGCCGGCCAGCAGGCCTTGGCCAGGCGCCCGCCCTTGACCGCCGAGAGGTGCTTGCGCACGCAGTTCATCTCGCCGATGGTGGCGCCGGACTTGAGCAGCGCCTTGTTGATCGCCTGCTTGTCCGCCAGGCTGATGCCCTCGGCCGGCAGGGCCAACAGCGAGGAACCGCCGCCGGACAGCAGGAAGATCACCCGGTCGCTTTCATTGAGGTTGCTGACCAGTTCGAGCACGCGGCGGGCCACGCGCTCGCCGGCGTCGTCCGGTACCGGATGGGCGGCTTCCACCACCTCGATCTTCTGGCAATTGGCGCCGTGCTCGTAGCGGGTCACCACCAGACCGGAGATCTCGCCCTGCCATTCGCGCTCGACCACTTCGGCCATGGCGGCTGCCGCCTTGCCGGCGCCGATGACGATGACCCGGCCGCTGCGGTCGGCGGGCAGGTAATCGGCCAGCACCTGGCGTGGGTGGGCGGCGTCGATGGCGCTGGCGAACAGGTCGCGCAACAGGCTGTGCGGATCGATGGACATGGCGGGCTCGCTCTTGTTGTGGCTTGGGAGCCTGTCGGATTCGGCTCCGACAAGTGCTACTGATTTAACCGATTCTAGTGCGCAACGTCCGCCGTGCAGGCGCTGCGCACTAAAATCGACCCACCCGGCAGGCAGGCCGTGACACCGCCTGCCGGGCAAATCGAAAGGGGCATCGGCTGACCAATCCAACCTACCTTGGGTCCGTCAGCCGATGTGTTGCTCGTGGCTTACTCCTTGCCGGTGTCGCTCGTTCCCACGCCGGAGCGTGGGAACGATCAAAGGCGTTTACTCCTTGCGGATCGAGAAGTTGGCCATGTGCTCCAGGCCCTTGACCAGCGCCGAGTGGTCCCAGTTGCTGCCGCCGATGGCCGCGCAGGTGCTGAACACCTGCTGGGCGTTGGCGGTGTTGGGCAGGTT
>JBFKAF010000413.1:0-3740 GCA_041621735.1 Pseudomonas sp. | reverse complement strand
GACTCGCTGGACCTGGTGCTGTGCAACCCGCCGTTCCACCAGCAGCAGGTGGTCGGCGACTTCCTCGCCTGGCGCATGTTCCAGCAGGCCCGCGCCGCGCTGGTCAAGGGCGGCGAGCTGTGGATAGTCGGCAACCGCCACCTGGGCTACCACGCCAAGCTCAAACGCCTGTTTCGCGGCGTCGAGCAGGTCGCGGCCAACCCCAAATTCGTGGTGTTGAAAGCAATCAAGTAGGGTGGGTTAGGCGCCTGTCCGGGTTGCCGGCGTTGCACCAATCATTGTTGCGCCGTAACCCACCATGGGGGCGACCCGGGCTTCTGTCTGGTGGGTTACGCGGCACCCGGCCATCGCTATGAGTTTTACCTCGCGCGTTCGGTGCCGCTAACCCACCCTAGGGTGTTACCGCGTGCCCAAACCCGCCGCCGTCATAAACAGCCGCAGCAACCCGGCCACCACGCCGAGCGCCAGCACGCTGGCGGCCCAGATCACAACCAGCCAACCGAGGCGCTGCCACAGCGGCTTCTTCTTATCCGACTCAGTCATCGCCCCGCGCCTCAATGGTAGCCGTCGTCCTGAGTCACCTTGCCGCGGAACACGTAATAGCTCCAGGCGGTGTACATCAGGATGAAGGGGATGATGAACAGCGCGCCGACCAGGATGAAGCCCTGGCTCTGCGGCGGCGCGGCGGCGTCCCAGATGCTCACCGCCGGTGGGATGATGTTGGGCCACAGGCTGATGCCCAGGCCGCTGTAGCCGAGAAAGATCAGGGCCAGGGTCAGCAGGAACGGCGAGTAGTTGGCGTTGCGCGCCACCGCCTGCAGCAGGGCCCAGGTGCATACCAGCACCAGGATGGGCACCGGCATGAACCAGAACAGGTTGGGCAGGCTGAACCAGCGCGCGGCGATCTCGGCATGCGCCAACGGCGTCCACAGGCTGACCGCGCCGGTGACCGCCAGCAGGACGAACACCAGCGGCCGCGCCAGGTCGTGCATCTGCTGCTGCAGGCGGCCTTCGGTCTTCATGATCAGCCAGGTGCAGCCGAGCAATGCGTAGGCGGCGATCAGCGCCAGGCCGCAGAACAGCGAGAACGGCGTCAGCCAGTCCAGCGCGCCGCCGGCATAGGCCCGATTGACCACCGGAAAACCGTCGATGTAAGCGCCCAGCGCCACCCCCTGAAAGAAAGTCGCGGTCAGCGAGCCACCGATAAACGCCTTGTCCCAGATGTGCCGCTTGGCGGCCTTGGCCTTGAAGCGGAACTCGAACGCCACGCCGCGAAAAATCAGCCCCAGCAGCATGAAAATCAACGGCAGGTACAGCGCGCTCAAGACCACCGCGTAGGCCAGCGGGAAGGCGCCGAACAGCGCCGCGCCGCCGAGCACCAGCCAGGTCTCGTTGCCGTCCCACACCGGCGCCACGGTGTTCATCATCACATCGCGCTCACCCTCGCTCTTGACGAAGGGAAAGAGGATGCCGATGCCCAGATCGAAGCCATCCATCACCACATACATCATCACCCCGAAGGCGATGATCACGGCCCAGATCAACGAAAGGTCGATGCCCATATTCAGTTCCTCTCAGGCTGTGTGTCGCTGCCGCTCTCGTGCCGATCTTCCTCGGCCGCGGACAGCGGGCGCGATGGCGTATGCTGCTGCCCCGGACCGCCCTCGACGACTTCCAGGCCTTCGCCGGTGATCGGGCCCTTGCGCACCAGACGCATCATGTAGCCGAGGCCCACGCCGAACAGGGCGAAATACACCACCACGAACAACGCCAGGGTCACACTCATCTGCACCAGGCCGTGCCCGGAAGAGGCATCGGCGGTGCGCATCAAACCCTGGATCACCCAGGGCTGGCGGCCGATCTCGGTGGTGTACCAGCCGGCGAGCATGGCGATGATCCCCGACGGCCCCATCCATACCGCCAGGTGCAGGAAGGCGCGGTTCTCGAACAGTTTGCCGCGACTGCGCAGCCACAAGCCCCAGAGACCGGTGAGGATCATCAGCAGGCCCAGGGCGACCATCACCCGGAAGGTCCAGAACACTATGGTCGAGTTGGCGCGATCCTCGGGGGCGAACTCCTTCAGCGCCGGCACCTGCTGGTCCAGGCTATGGGTCAGGATCAGGCTGCCGAGGGCGGGAATCTCCAGCTTGAAGCGGGTTTCCTCACGCTGCATGTCCGGCCAGCCGAAGAGGATCAGCGGGGTCGGCTCATCGCCGTGATTTTCCCAGTGGCCCTCGATCGCGGCGATCTTCGCCGGCTGGTACTTCAGGGTATTGAGGCCATGCAAGTCGCCGATCATCGCCTGGATCGGCGCCACCAGCAGGGCCATCCACAGGGCCATCGAGAGCATCCTGCGGATCGCCGGATTATCCCGACCGCGCAGCAGATGCCAGGCCGCCGAGGCGCCGACGAAGAACGCCGTGGAGAGGAACGCCGCCGTGGCCATGTGCGCCAGGCGATAGGGGAAGGAGGGGTTGAATATCACCGCCAGCCAGTCCACCGGAATCACCCGACCGTCGATGATCTCGAAGCCCTGCGGAGTGTGCATCCAGCTGTTGGAGGCGAGAATCCAGAAGGTCGAGATCAGCGTGCCAATCGCCACCATCAGCGTGGAGAAGAAGTGCAACCCTGGGCCCACGCGGTGCCAGCCGAACAGCATGACGCCGAGAAAGCCCGCCTCGAGGAAGAACGCGGTGAGCACTTCGTAGGTCAGTAGCGGCCCGGTGACCGCCCCGGCGAAATCGGAGAAAGCGCTCCAGTTGGTGCCGAACTGATAGGCCATGACCAGGCCGGAGACCACGCCCATGCCGAAGTTGACGGCGAAAATTTTCGACCAGAAGTGGTACAGGTCGCGGTACACCGCTTGCCCGCTCTTCAGCCACAGGCCTTCCAGCACCGCCAGGTAACTGGCCAGGCCAATGGTGATGGCCGGAAAGATGATGTGAAAGGAGATGGTGAAGGCAAACTGGATTCGGGCGAGATCTAGAGCCTCTAGGCCGAACATAGAACTTCCTCAGTCAGATTATTCGGGGGCACTGCCTTGGGCGAGCTCCAGGCGTTGGAGCGCAGTGTGGCGCAATCGTTCTTGTCATCCAGGCAAACGGCGGGTGGGCCAAACAGCCCCAGAGCAAGGCAAGCGGGCCTTGACCTGGATCAATCAGTGCTAAAAGAGTAACGCCGTCGCGCACTCTTGAAGCTGTGGTTATTTGTCGCGCGAGACGGCTGGTCTGGCCAGCCCGGCGTGTTAAGCTGGCGCACCGTTAGTTAGCCTCCTAAGTACCATCATGTCCGTCCACGGCAAACTGCTGCTGCGTCACCAGCGTCCCTTTATCGCCTTCTGGCTGGCCCGCGTGTGCACCGCCAGCGGCTTTCAGATGCTCACCGTGGCCATCGGCTGGCACATGTATCAGCTGACCGGCAACGTGCTCGACCTGGGCCTGGTCGGCCTGGTCGAATTCCTCCCGCGCGTGCTGTTCATGCTGCACACCGGGCATGTCGCCGACCGCTACGACCGGCGCAAGATCGCCGCGCTGTGCCAGGCCGGTCAGGCGCTGATCGCCATCGCCCTGGTGCTGAGCAGCAGCAGCGGCGAGGTAACCCGCGAACTGATCTTCATCCTGGCCTTCCTGCTCGGCTGCGCCCGCGCCTTCGAGATGCCGGCGACCCAGGCGCTGCTGCCCAGCCTGGTGCCCAAGGCGCTGTTTCCCGCCGCGGTAGCCGCCTCGGCGTCGGCCATGCAG
>JBFKAF010000412.1:0-3745 GCA_041621735.1 Pseudomonas sp. | reverse complement strand
TCCTTGCCCGCGACGCCGAGGTCGGCCGCACCATGCTCGACATAAGTCGGCACATCGGTCGCGCGAACGATCAACAGGCGCACATCCTCCAGCGTGGTGGGAATGATCAGCTTGCGGCTTTTATCCGGATTCTCGGTTGGCTCGATACCGGCCGCAGCGAGCAACGGCAGGGTGTCATCGAGAATGCGGCCTTTGGACAGGGCGATCGTGAGCATGGTTAAAACATATCCTTAGAAACGGCTTGAAAACGTCGCGAGCGCAGGCGAAGCGGCTTGCAGTGCCGCCTCACCCAACGCAGCAGTTTTAAACTGCCTCTCAGCCCGGTACGCGGCGGATCTTGGCACCCAACAACTGCAGTTTTTCCTCGATGCATTCATAACCACGGTCGATGTGGTAAATGCGGTCGATCAGCGTATCGCCGTCGGCGACCAGCGCCGCGATGACCAAACTGGCCGAGGCGCGCAGGTCGGTGGCCATCACCGGAGCCCCCTTCAGGCGCTCGCTGCCGCTGACGATCGCGGTATTACCCTCGACCATGATCTGCGCACCCATGCGGGTCATCTCGTAGACGTGCATGAAGCGGTTTTCGAACACGGTCTCGATCACCGTACCGGTCCCTTCGGCGATCGCATTGAGCGCGACAAACTGCGCCTGCATATCGGTCGGGAACGCCGGATAAGGCGCAGTACGCAAGTTGACCGCTTTCGGTCGCTTGCCCTTCATGTCCAGCTCGATCCAGTCGGCACCACTGGTGACTTCCGCGCCGGCCTCCTGCAATTTGGACAGGACCGCCTCGAGGGTGGTCGGGTCGGCGTCCTTGACCTTCACCCGGCCACCCGTCGCAGCAGCTGCCACCAGGTAGGTGCCGGTTTCGATGCGGTCGGGCATCACACTGAAACGTGCGCCGCCGAGACGCTCGACGCCATCGATGATGATGGTGTCGGTGCCGGCGCCCTGGATCTTAGCGCCCATGGCGATCAGGCAGTTGGCCAAGTCGACCACTTCCGGTTCACGGGCGGCGTTTTCCAGCACGCTGCGACCCTTGGCCAGGGTGGCGGCCATCAGGATGTTTTCGGTGCCGGTCACGCTGACCGTGTCGAAGAAGAAGTGCGCGCCACGCAGACCGCCTTCCGGCGCCTTGGCCTTGATATAACCGCCTTCCACATCGATGGTCGCGCCCATGGCTTCGAGGCCACGAATATGCAGGTCGACAGGCCGCGAACCGATGGCGCAGCCACCCGGCAGGGCCACTTCGGCCTCACCGAAACGCGCCACCAGCGGCCCGAGCACCAGGATCGAGGCGCGCATGGTTTTCACCAACTCATAGGGTGCGACCAGGGTCTTGATCGCCCGCGCATCGACTTCCACTCCAAGCTTTTCGTCGATGACCGGCTCGATGCCCATACGCCCGAACAGCTCGATCATGGTGGTGATGTCGTGCAGATGCGGCAAATTGCAGATAGTGACAGGCGCATCGCCCAGCAAGGTCGCGGCGAGAATCGGCAGGGCAGAGTTCTTCGCGCCGGAAATGCGGATTTCGCCATCGAGGCGCACACCGCCGGTAATAATCAGTTTGTCCATAATTCTCTCGTCGCCCGCAATGAGGGCCGTGCATCACAGTAAATGGTGGATCGCGTTGAAGCTGTGATCACGCCAGGCAAGGCGTGGGACTTGAAAATGGTGTTCCCTTTTCAAGTCCCACAACGCCGAATGGCGTGATCACAGCTTCAACCCGCAGGGCAGTGCCCCGCAAGGCGCAATACGTCGTTATTCGTCGCTCATTTGGAACACCAAACGTCTCTCCTCATGCCTCGTCTTGCGCCTTGCGGGGCGGCTGCGCGCCCTTCATTTACTGTGAGGCACGGCCCTAGGAACGCGCGGCCCAATCGGCACGGCTGAAGAATTTCATGCTCACCGCATGGATGCTGCCATCGGCAATCCAGGGATTCAGGTGGGCGTAGATCTGCTGTTGACGCTTGACCGGGCTCAGGCCCGCCAACTCATCACTCACCAGGTTCAGCTGGAAGTTACAGCCCTCGCCTTCTACTTCCACCTGGGTGTTCGGCAGTTTAGCCTCTAGGAGACTCTTTACTTCTAAGGCCTGCATGCTCAACCTCGATCAGTGCATTGATTAACGACAGCAGAGCCTAAGCTCGCGGGTCGAGCATCATACAAAAAAGCCCCTCGCCTGCGAACCCCGCGCGGCACTGCGCCGACCGGGGCCCTGGGCATAGGTCGGAACTCAAACCTCCAACGGCAGCACTTCGAGCAGCCCCGAAACACTGGCGATGTCGCGCATATCCGCCGGCAGGCCACGCACCGTAAGGCTTTTACCCGCAGCCTCGGCGTCGCGCATGAACGCCAGCAGCAGCGACAACCCCACGCTGCTGGACTTCTCCACAGCAGCGCAATCGATCACGCAGGCGCTGGCCTGACTGGCACCGATCAGGCGACCGCCCTGCTCGCGCATGGCCGGCCCACTCCGATAATCGAGCACGCCAGACAACTGGAACTCGCCAGGCGCCTGCTCCGCGATACGAGCCTGGCTCACGACTTGCCCTTGGCCTGGCGGGCCTTGGCCACTGTATTGGCCCAGGTATCGATGACCTTATCCAGGTCGTTGCCATTGTTCTGCATGGACTGAGAGAACTGATCACGGAACAACTTGCCGACATTGATACCGTTGATCACCACATTGCGCAGCTTCCAGCCACCGTCCTGGCTGACCATGGTGTAGGACAGCGGATAAACCGTGCCCTTGCCGTCCTTGATTTCCATATTCACCGCCGTACGCTGCGGGTCCTGCTTACCACTGGCCGGCAATACGCGAATATCCTGGTTGTTGTATTCGAGCAAGGCGTTGCCATAGAACTGCATCAGGCTGCGCTTGAAGTTTTCCTGAAAACGCTGCATTTGCTCCGGGCTTGCCTGGCGCGAGTAACGCACCGTCATCACTCCGCGGGAAATCCCCTCGACATCCACCACCGGCCCAAGGATGGTATTCAGTGCCGTGTAGAACGCCGATGGATCGTTGCGATATTGCTCCTTGTTGGCCTTCAAGTCCTCCAGCAAGGTGCTGGTGGTCCGCTGCACCACTTCATGAGCAGTCGGTGCGGCGACTGCAAACAGCGGCAGTGCGGCAAGCAATATGAAAAAACTGTTACGCAGTGTCTTGAGCATCGTCACACCCTCATCAATTGGCCTGATCTTTATTCACTGAGTTGAGCAGGAACTTACCGATCAGGTCTTCCAGCACCAGTGACGACTGGGTGTCATGAATGGTGCTGCCATCGGCGAGCAACTCTTCATCTCCGCCCACACTGATGCCGATGTACTTCTCACCGAGCAAACCCGCAGTCAGGATCGAAGCGGTCGAATCCAGTGGCAGGTTGTCCACGTTCTTGTCCAGGGCCATGGTGACACGTCCGGTGTAGCTGTCACGATCCAGGTCGATCGCCGTCACCTTACCGATGGTCACCCCTGCCGTAGTCACCTTGGCTCGCACAGTTAGACCGGCGATATTGGTAAAGTGCGCATAAACCTTGTAGGTGTTGTCAGCGCTGCCGACCGTCAGGCCGCTGACGCGCAGCGCCAGCAGCAGCAAGGCCAAAATTCCGACCAATAAGAACAGGCCGACACCGATTTCCAGGGTGCGGTTTTGCATCAGAAGTCTCCAAACATCAAAGCGGTCAAAATAAAGTCCAACCCCAACACGGCCAGCGAGGCGTAGACCACTGTTCGGGTC
>JBFKAF010000411.1:0-3747 GCA_041621735.1 Pseudomonas sp. | reverse complement strand
GACAAATCAACTTTGTTGATTGTTATAGGCGATTATTTGCGCTTTTTAATCGATATTGATGCTCATATTCTTTGCTCCATCGACCTTCACTCACCCCTCGATGGAGCAAAATACATGGCTAATGTCCTCGTAATCGAAAGCAGTGCCCGCCAGCAGGGTTCGGTTTCCCGCCAACTCACCGAGCAGTTCATTGCCCACTGGCAAGCGGCTCACCCGGCCGATCGGGTCACCGTGCGTGACTTGGCGGTCAATCAGGTACCGCACCTGGATGCCAATCTGCTGGGTGGCTGGATGACCCCGGCCGAACAGCAGAGCGATGCGGAGAAGGCTGCGCTGGCGCTTTCCAATACGCTCACCGATGAAGTGCTGGCCGCCGACGTGCTGGTGCTGGCCGCGCCGATGTACAACTTCACCATTCCCAGCACCCTGAAGGCCTGGTTGGACCATGTGCTGCGCGCCGGGGTGACCTTCAAATACACCGAAAGCGGTCCGCAGGGCTTGCTCAGTGGTAAGCGCGCCTTCGTGCTGACCGCGCGCGGCGGTATCTATGCCGGCGGCAACATGGATCATCAGGAGCCTTACCTGCGTCAGGCCCTTGGCTTTATCGGGGTGCACGACGTTAGCTTCATCCATGCCGAGGGCCTCAACCTGGGCGGCGAGTTCCTGGAAAAAGGCTTGGCCGAGGCCAAGGCGCAGCTGGCTCAAGTGGCCTAGCAGGCCGTTGAACAACTACTGCGCTCGGCTATGCCGCGTTGAAATCAGCCTTAAAATGCTCATGTACAATTGTTGACAAGTTACCCCCAAAACACCCTAAAAATCCGATCACCACGATTCTCGTGTTGATTCGTAAGACATTTTTCAATGGCCTGCTAATGTTTAAGTAGTACAGCGACTTCCTTCGCGCCCCCCGCTCCTGGGCGCGCACGTGCCCGGTCGACCCTTTTGAGAGGGCGGCTGGGCTTTTTTATGTGGCGGCGCAAGACAGCATGCCTGCTGCCGATGCTTAACCCTCCTTCCTCCAGTTGGCGAGTGTGGAGCGGCACACAGCGCACAAGGCATTGGCCACGCCAGCATTAACAGGCTAAGGTCGCCGGTTTTCTGCGAGGTGGTCATGCGTTATCTAGTGTTCGTGACCCTGTTATGGGCCTTTTCTTTCAGCCTGATCGGCGAATACCTGGCCGGTCAGGTGGACAGCTACTTTGCCGTGCTGACGCGGGTGGTCATCGCAGGGCTGGTGTTTCTGCCGCTGACTCGTTGGCGCGGCGTGGCGCCGAGCTTCATGCGTGGCATGTTGCTGATCGGTGCGCTGCAGTTCGGCGTCACTTATGTCTGCCTGTACCTGAGCTTCAGCGTGCTGACAGTGCCAGAGGTGCTGCTGTTCACGGTTCTTACGCCGCTGCACGTGACGCTGATCGAGGATGCCTGCAATCGGCGTTTCAATCCCTGGGCCCTGCTTGCCGCGCTGGTCGCGGTGGCGGGGGCGGCGGTGATCCGCTACGAGCAGATCAGCGCAGACTTCTACCTGGGTTTTGCCCTGCTGCAACTCGCCAACTTCACCTTCGCCGCCGGCCAAGTGGGCTACAAGCACCTGCTGGCGCGGCACCCTGCGGATATCCCGCAGTACCGACGCTTCGGCTACTTCTATCTGGGCGCGCTGGCCGTTGCCTTGCCCGCTTTCCTGTTGTTTGGCAACGCCAGCAAGCTGCCCGGCACGCCGCTGCAGTGGAGCGTCTTGGTCTGGCTCGGGCTGGCGGCTTCCGGACTTGGTCTTTACTGGTGGAACAAGGGCGCCAGTCTGGTCGATGGCGGCACCCTGGCGGTGATGAATAACGCGCTGGTGCCGGCGGGGCTGCTGGTCAACTTGTTGTTGTGGAACCGTGATGCCGACCTGCTGCGCCTGAGTTTGGGCGGGGCGGTGATCGCTGTATCTCTGCTGCTGATTCGGTGCAGTAGCGGGCAGCGGCCTGTTATGAAGGTGGCGTGATGACTCTATCCGGACGTGGCGTGGCTTTGTCGGTCATCGCCTCGATCTTGTTTGCCCTGGTGCCCGGCTATGTGCAGCAGCTGGCGCCGCTGGACGGTGTGCAGGTGTTCGCTCAGCGTGTGCTGTGGTCGATTCCGGCGGTGTTGCTGCTGGTTGCCCTGTCGCGACAGTGGAAGGTGTTGGCGGCTGCCTTCGTGCGCCTGCGACAGGAACCTCTATTGCTGGCCGCCTTGCCGTTGGCGGCGCTGCTGATGGGTATTCAGTGGGCCTTGTTCGTCTGGGCGCCCTTGGCCGGTCGCATGCTGGATGTGTCGTTGGGCTACTTCCTGCTGCCCTTGGCCATGGTGCTGGTCGGCCGGCTGTTCTACGGCGAGCATTTGCGCCCGTTGCAGCAGTTGGCGGTGGTCTGTGCGGCGGTCGGTGTGCTGCATGAACTGTGGCGTACCCAGGCGTTTTCCTGGGTCACCCTGGTGGCCGCCCTGGGCTATCCGCCGTACTTTATGCTGCGTCGTTGGATGCGCCTGGATGCCCTGTCCGGCTTCGTCCTGGAAATGCTGCTGATGGCGCCGATCGCGGTCTGGTTGATCATCGGTTGGGGGCTTGAGGACGTCTTCATCCTGGCACCGCAGTTGTGGTGGCTATTGCCGGGGCTGGGCCTGCTCAGCGCGTTGGCGTTCGCCACTATGATGGCCTCCAGCCGTCTGCTGCCGTTGGGCTTGTTCGGTATTCTCAGCTACGTCGAACCGGTATTGCTGTTCGCGGTTGCGCTGCTGTTTCTCGGCGAGCATTTCGACCCGGCGCAATGGCTGACTTACCTGCCGATCTGGTTGGCGGTGGTGCTGGTTGGCTGGGACAGCGCCCGCCTGCTGATTAAGCAGATGCGTCGCTGATGCCAGCGTGGGCAGGATGATTGCCTGGGTTGCAGTACCTGCCGATCTGGCCGAGCGAGTGGTGCTCGCTACCCCGGCCGTTGCCAGGCCGATCAGTCCAGCACGTTTCGCAGTATTTCGTAGATCACCCCGGTGGCAATCGCCACCAGGACCACGTCGGTACCGATCTGCTTCCATTCGTAGCCGTCATAATGCGGCAGTTGGCCGAGCAGGCGGTTGTCGAAGTTCTTGGCTATGCCGGGCGGCAGCGGCTTACCGCGGGCGAGGTTCTTGGCGATGCCAGGCGGCAGCGAACTGCTCGGGCCGATCAGGTGACGGTTGTCGCCGAGGATGATGCGTACGCGGCCTATATCGATCGACGGTCCTTGCAGGTGGATGCCGGCCTCGCCGTTATGAGCTGAACCCTGTTTGCCGGGGTTGTCATGTTTCGGCGCGGCGAGTGTGCTGTGCGCAGTCAGCAGCATGGCCAGGCCGCTACCGATCAGCAGGGTACGAGACGAACGGTTCATGCAATCTCCAAGGCCGGATGGGCCGTTATGTTGGGTGATTGGAGCGCGCACAGGGGCGTTGGTTCAAGGCCTTTCGGCGCTATGTTGTGCGGCAATCCACAAAGAAATTCGGCCGCAGCGCGGGAAACCGTTAGGCTATGCAGCTGATTTCCGTTTTTCGTCGAGGTTAACCCCCGTGTTTTCTCAATTCGCCCTGCATGAACGCCTGCTTAAAGCCGTGGCTGAGCTGAACTTTGTCGAGCCCACCCCGGTGCAGGTGGCAGCCATTCCGCTGGCATTGCAGGGACGCGATTTGCGGGTAATCGCGCAGACGGGTAGTGGCAAGACCGCCGCCTTCGTGTTGCCCATGCTCAATCGTTTGCTG
>JBFKAF010000410.1:0-3793 GCA_041621735.1 Pseudomonas sp. | reverse complement strand
ACCAGGCTGACCAGACGTTCCGAATTGCTTTGCGCGATGCCGACCAGTTCTCCCACCTTTTTCGGCAATTCGCCCACGGCACCCGCCGCCAGCAAGCCTAGCGAACCCTTGATCGAGGTGAGCGGGGTGCGTAACTCATGGCTGACGGTGGAAATGAACTCACTCTTCAGACGTTCGACCTGCTTGCGCGCACTGATGTCACGGGCCATGCAGATATAGCGCTGACGTCCCGGCAGTTCATAGCGACTCAGGTTGATTTCAAGTTCCAACTGCTGGGCAGCGGCATTAGTCGCAGTGACTTCCAGCGGCTTGCCAAGCATGTTTTCCAAGGGGGTTCCCGAGCTCCGGTGCAGCGCCGGGATCAGGCCACCGATCTGCCGCCCGAGCAGCGCAGTGGAGGGGTAGCCGAACAGACGACTGCTGGCCGGGTTGGCGCGTTCGATCAGGCCTTGTTCATCGAATATGAGAATGCCTTCGGCGGCGTTTTCCAGGATGGCACTCAGTTCCAGGGTGCGTTGCTGGACCTGATGGCGAATCTGATCGGCGCGACCGGTGACGGTCAGCAAATAGCCACCGAGCAGGCTGCATAACAATAGGCCGCCTGCCAGCACCGCCCATGGCTGTAAGCCATGGTTGCGTTGCAGAAAGGCCTCGGTTGGCGAGATCGACAGCTGCAGCATGCGTCCGGCCACCTGAAACGACTCCTGCCAGACCAACCCTGCCGCATAGGGGGGCAAGGCAGTGCTGGCTTGGCCATACAGGGGCTGCGGCGTGGTATCGGTGACATCGAGCAATTGCAACTGGAAGCTGTCCGCCGGGTAGGCCTGGAGTGCGTTTTCAATAAGGTCGGCAATCCGGATAACCGCCACCGCATAGCCGCGCAAGTCGCGTTTACGCTCGCCTACACTGAGGGGCAAATCGCTCTTGTAGACCGGGTACAGCAGGAGTACGCCGGGTTGAGGCGCCTCGTTATCCTGGATCAGGGTGATCGGTGCAGTCATCACCGCCCGGGCGCTATCGCGAGCCTTCTCCAAGGCCTGACGCCTGTGCGGCATGGATTGCACGTCGAAGCCCAGTGCCTTGGCGTTTGCCGCAAAGGGCTCGACAAAGGTTACCGGTGTATAGGTTTCTCGCTGTCCGGCGAGAACCAGTTCGCCCGCGTCGTTGTTTTCGCTGATGCGGAACCCGCGAAAGCCTTCGGCTACCATTTGCGCCTCATAGGCTGCGCGCTGGTCTGCGCTGATCAATGGGTCCCAACTGACGGCGGTGATGCCCGGATAGGTATTCGGCAGATTAGCCACGAAACGGGCGAAATCCTCCCGAGACACTCGACTCGACGCTGAAAATAAGCGCTCTATGGACTGTGCCGCCTTGCCGTAAAGCTCGAAGCGGAACTTCAGGGTAGTGGTCATCATCTTGGTCTGCTCGTGAAAGCGCAGACGCAGATTGTTTTGCTCGGCCTCGCTGGCACGGATGAAGATCAGCACCATGATAGTGCAGCTGATCAGCAGCGGCAGGCCCACGCTGCCAGCGCGGCTGCGCCATAGGGTGCGGGGCTGGGCGAAGAGGATGAACATCAGCGGGGTGGCGATCAGCACGCCAATGCTGTCGCCGACCCACCAGGTCCACCAGCTGAAGGGGAATTGCGCAGCGGTGATGACCTGGCTCAGGTAGAGCACGCCGGCGCCGCCGCTGGCGCTGATCAGGCAGGCGAGTGGCCCGCCAATGCAGAGCAGGAGAAAAATGCTTCGTTCATCGGTGAGCGAGGTGGGAAAACCGACGAAATGACGAATCAGCCAGCTGCCGGCCAGGCTCTGCAGTGAGGTGCCGAGCGCGATACCCATGGCGATCAATAGGCCCTTGAGGCTGAGTAGCTCGAGGCTGATAAAGCCGATGCTGAGGTTCAGTAAGGTCGAGCCGAGAAACACCCCGGCGAGCATCGGGTAGCCCCACATCAGCACGGCGGCCAGGGCGATCCCCACGGGGGGGAATATGGCACTGGCGAACCCCGGCGGAATCGCCAGCATCAGCGCCAGGTGACCTGCTCCGGCATAGGCCAGGGCGAGCAACAGTATTTTCGCGGGCATTGGCACTGCGGCAAAGGGTGCAGTCTGCATAGACTGAAAGGCTCCGTTGATGCGGTTTGTCCAACTCTTGTGGTGGTTATGGTTGCGAGTCAGGCTCCACTCTTATCCAAGCAGGGCGGCATTAATCGGAGACAGCGCACGGGTTCTATCGGGTGAAATATAGGTTCATGCTGGCAATGGAAAACTGGCCGGGGAGAGGTAGGCTTCTTGTCCGTGGATGCGTCACTGCATGGCTCGAACGCTAGCGGAAGATAACTCGCACCACAAGCCGGTCGAGCGCAGAACGGGCGGTTTAGGGCCTGAGATACAATTTTTCCCGAATCCTCACTCGGCAGATAGCCTGATTCGTCACCGCGGCGTAATGCAGGCCCGCATACCTATGTAGTGGACCGGCAGTGCCATGTCAGGGCTGCAGGTGGCGAAGCGGCCTAACGGACTGGGCCCGGCGAGCGCTTGATGGACGTGCGGACGAACCTTGGCAGGTGTGGCACACTCTACGCTTTGGAACGAGTGTGCTATTGCTCGGTGATAACGCCCTGTTAGCACTCATAAAATTCTGTCTGTGGCCCGCCGTCCAGGGGCTTACGGATAAATGGCCGCGATGCGCGGCACATAACGAGAGGAATGACCGTGCACAACGTCGTGATCAGTGGTACCGGCCTGTACACACCGGCGAATAGCATTTCCAACGACGAGCTGGTGGAGTCCTTCAACGCTTACGTGCAGCAGTTCAATGCGGACAATGCTGCGGCGATCGCCAGTGGTGAAGTCGAGGCGTTGACCGAGTCAAGCAGCGCTTTTATTGAAAAGGCCTCGGGTATCAAGAGCCGCTTCGTCATCGATAAGGATGGCATTCTCGACCCTAGGCGCATGACGCCGCGCATTCCCGAACGTAGCAATGAGCAGTGGGGCATTCTCTGTGAAATGGCCATCGGCGCTGCGGAGGAGGCTCTGGCGCGCGCCGGCAAGACCGCGGCAGATATCGATGGTGTGATAGTTGCCTGCTCCAACCTGCAACGCGCCTACCCGGCGGTGGCCATCGAGGTGCAGGCGGCCCTGGGTATTCAGGGCTTCGGCTACGACATGAACGTGGCCTGTTCTTCGGCCACCTTCGGCATTCAGGCGGCGAGCAACAGCGTGCAGCTTGGCCAGGCACGGGCGATTCTGATGGTCAACCCGGAGATCTGCACCGGTCACCTGAACTTCCGCGATCGCGACAGCCACTTCATCTTCGGCGATGCTTGCACGGCGGTGATAATAGAACGTGCCGACCTGGCCACCTCCAAGCATCAGTTCGATATCGTCGGCACCAAGCTGCTGACCCAGTTTTCCAATAACATTCGCAACAATTTCGGCTTCCTCAACCGAGCTGCGGAAGAGGGTATCGGCGCGCGCGACAAGCTGTTCGTTCAGGAAGGCCGCAAGGTATTCAAGGAGGTTTGCCCCATGGTTGCCGAGTTGATCGCCGTGCATCTTCAGGAAAACGACCTCAACGTCAGCGATGTAAAGCGCTTCTGGCTGCACCAGGCCAACCTCAACATGAACCTGCTGATCGCCCGTAAGTTGCTCGGTCGCGATGCCGAGCCGAATGAGGCGCCGGTGATTCTCGATACCTACGCCAACACCAGCTCGGCTGGCTCGGTGATTGCCCTGCACAAGCATCAGGATGACCTGCCGAGCGGCGCTCTGGGCGTGCTCAGCTCCTT
>JBFKAF010000409.1:0-3807 GCA_041621735.1 Pseudomonas sp. | reverse complement strand
GGCTGTCCTTTCTTGTTATGGGTATTCCCGAACGGTGCGAGCGCTCGCTGCACTCTGTTCCTGGGGTGCGACTTGGCTTTGCCAATGTTCCTGCCGCGACGCTCGGCTCGCGTGCAGGTCCAGGCAACGCCCGCTATGTATCGCAATGCCTATGCCAAGACCCGGAAGACGGCCGAGCCCTTGCTTAGCAGAAAAATGGCTGTGACCCAGTTCGCATCAGCTGGCGAAGTCTCGCCATTCTGCAGTCGGTAATCGGCAGAATTCCGCCGATAGCATTGCCCTCACCTGTAGGCTGGCGTAGAGCGCAGCGAAACCCAGCACAGCCGCGCAACAGCCACCCGCGAGAAAACTGGCGTGTCACTAACTGCCGGATATTAAGGTTGAGTGACCCGGTTCTTCGCGGCGATCCACTGCGACATGTACTGGGTGCTCTTGTGCTGATGGTGGCGCAGCATGCTGCCGACGAAATTCCGCTGGCGATGCGCTTCCCGTTCGCCTGCGAGCTGCTGCAAGCGGGCGATCAAGGCCTGGCCAAGGGCGCCGCGCTGGAAACGTTGCGCCAATATCGCCGAACCGCATTGCTGCGCCTGCTGCCAAAGCTCGCGGTCCTGGTACAGCCTCACCGCCGCGTCGGCAAAAGTCTGCGGGTCTTCGACCACCGCGCCGCCCCAGGGCAGTTCGCCGCACATGCCCTCGCTGCCGATTGCCGTGGTCACGCTCGGCGTGCCGCAGGCCATGGCATCGGCCAGCTTGCCTTTGATTCCCGCGCCAAAGCGCAGCGGCGCCAGGCACACCCGCGCCTGGTTCATCACCCGATGGGCATCGTCGACCCAGCCGAGCACATGAAAGCCCTGCTTGGCGTTATGCAGCGCGGTGGCCTTGGGCGGCGGGTAGGCGCCGTAAACATGCAACTGGGCCTGCGGCAGGCGCTGGCGAATCAGCGGCCACAGGGCATGTTTCAGCCACAGCACGGCATCCCAGTTAGGCGCATGGCGGAAGTTGCCGATGCTGATGAAATGCGCGCGCTGCTCGAATTCCAGGCAAGTCGTACTCGGCGGAATCAGCATCAGGGCACAGTGGTGCAGCAGCGCGGCGGGTATGCCGAATTGCCCCTGCAACAGTTGCATCTCGAACTCGGAAATCATCAGCGTCAGGTCGCTGCGGTAGATCGCGGCGATCTCCCGCTGCGCGCTGTCAGTGCTCGCCATGGCCGCGAACAGCTGCTCCGGGCTGGCCCGCACGGCCGTCAACTGGTGTTTATCCGCTTCGCTGGAGCACGCCTGCTGGGCATTTTTCAACAACTGCTGGCGGGCTTCGCGCAGGCTGTGCAGGTCGCTGGTGTCGAGCACCCGCAGCGCCGTCGGGCAGGCACGCTCGACCCGCCAGGCGAATTGCTCTTCGGTGAAGAAACGGTCGAACAGCACCAGATCCGGCTGCAATTCGGCGACGTAGGCATCGAAACTGTCGCAATTCAGCTCGATGGATACTTCCGGTATTCCCAGCTCGCGCAGATCGGCACGGTGCTCCGACAGCGCCGCCGCGCTGGCGAAACTGACCTGCCAGCCCTGAGCACGGAACAATTCGAGCAGTTCGATCATGCGGCTGCCGGCAGCCGAAGAGCGGGGCTCGGGCCAGACGTAACCAATAACCAATACTTTCTGCATGGAGGTGTGGGGTCGCGGAAGAGGGCGGCGCGCGAGTATAACGCCCTGCGTTCGAATCGGCAGACTGAGCGCTCTAACGCATAGGCGATTGAGTAATCCTTTGCGCAAAAAAAGCCCCACGCTCAGGAGCACAGAGCGTGGGGCACAAAGTGAGCCGGCAACGCCGACCCAGGAGCTCGGTTCAGGCGCGCGGTTGCCAGCCGCCGCCCAGCGCCTTGTAGATGGCGACTATGCCGCGATACAGCGCCACCTCGGCCAGGGCCTGGGCATCTTCGGCGGCCAGCCGTTCACGTTCGGCATCCAGCAGCACCAGAAAGTCCACCGTACCTTCGCGATAGCGCACGCCGGCCTGCTGTGCGGCGGCGCGGCTGGCTTCGGATTGACGGACCAGGGCGAGCAGGCGCTGCTGGTATTGGGCGTAATCGCTGAAGGCGTTTTCCGATTCTTCCAGCGCCAGTAGCACCTGCTGCTCGTAGTTAGCCAGGGCGCCTTCGGATTCGGCTTCGGCACCACGCAGACGGGCACGCACGCTGCCCAGATCGAAGGCGGCCCAGCTGATAGAGGGCGCTACCGCCCAGGCACGCGCGGCCGAAGAACCCAGCTGCGAGCCGCGCCCGGCGGTAAAGCCGAGAAAGCCACTGAGGCTGACCCGTGGGAACAGGTCGGCGGTGGCGACCCCGACATTGGCGGTGGCCGCCGCCAATTGACGCTCGGCGGCGCGGATGTCCGGGCGCCGGCGCAACAGCTCGGTCGGTTCGCCGATGGGCAGGCGTTTGCCGATCACCGGCAGCGGCCGGGCGGATAGATCCACACTCAGCTGTTCGGGACGCTGGCCGAGGAGGGTGGCGATGCGGTGACGCGCCCGCGCTTCTTCGGCCTGCAGTTGCGGCAGGCTGGCTTCGGTGGCCGCCAGGCGTGCGTCGGCGCGCAACACGTCCAATTCACTGCCGACCCCGGCCTCGCGCAGCCGCTCGGTGAGGTCGCGCGAGGCGTGCTGGTTTTTCAGGTTGTCGCGGGCGATACCCTCGCGCAGCTGGGCGCCGCGCAGGCTACCGTAGGCATCCACCAACTCGGCAATCAGGCTGACCTGCAACTGGTACAGCTCGGCTTCGGCCACTTGCGCCTCGGCATCGCTGGCTTGCAGCTGGCGCTGAATACGGCCGAACAGATCCAGTTCCCAGGCCATGTCCAGACCCAGGTCATAGCGCTCGGCATTCACCCGCTGTTCAGTCACCCCAGGCTGCTGGGCCTTGCCGATTTCACCGCTGGCGACACTGGTGATGGTCGGCAGGCGATCATTGGCCGCGTCGTCGCGGATGGCGCGGGCCGCACGCAGGCGGGCGAAGGCTACCCGCAGTTCGCGGTTGTCCGTGAGCGACTGCTGCACCAGCTGGTCCAGGGTCGGGTCGTCGAACTGCTGCCACCAGAGCGCCTCGAAAGCTGAACGGTCGTAGTCGCCCTGCTTAGCGCTGGCCAGCGCGGCGGGCTCAGTCAGCGGTGCGCGATAGTCCGGGCCGACGCTGCAGGCTGTCAGTGTTAATAGCGCGGCCAGGCCGAACAGGCTGGCTCTCAGGGGATTGGTTGGGAGGGTGCTCATGCCTGCACCTCCTGCAACCGCATGGCTTTTTTCGCTTCGCGCCGCTCGACGAAACCGCGGATCAGCACATAGAACAGCGGGGTCAGCAGCAGGCCGAAGAAGGTCACCCCGAGCATCCCGCTGAACACCGCGACACCCATGGCGTGGCGCATTTCGGCGCCGGCCCCGGAGGACAGCACCAGCGGCACCACACCCATGATGAAGGCGAAGCTGGTCATCAGGATCGGCCGCAGGCGCAGGCGGCAGGCCTCCAGCACCGCAGCGATGCGATCCTGGCCTTCGTCCTGTTTCTCCTTGGCGAACTCGACGATGAGGATGGCGTTCTTGCAGGCCAGGCCGACCAATACGATCAAGCCGATCTGGGTGAAGATGTTGTTGTCGCCCCCGGTCAGGATCACCCCGGTGATGGCCGACAGCAGGGTCATCGGCACGATCAGGATCACCGCCAGCGGCAGGCTCCAGCTTTCGTACTGGGCGGCCAGCACCAGGAAGGCCAGCAGCACGCACAGCGGGAAGACGAAGATCGCGCTGTTGCCGGCGAGGATC
>JBFKAF010000408.1:0-3810 GCA_041621735.1 Pseudomonas sp. | reverse complement strand
GTCGATGGCTGAAACCGGGAGCCTGCGCGGGCGCCTGTTAAGGCGTCTGGCCGTGTTGTTGGCGCTGATCCTGCTGCTCAGCAGCCTGAGCGCCTATTGGAGCGCCCGCCGCGCCGCCGACACGGCCTATGACCGTACGCTATTGGCATCGGCGCGGGCGATTGCCGACGGGCTGTACAGCGATGCCGGCACGCTCAAGGCGAATGTGCCCTACGTCGCCCTGGATACCTTCGCCTACGACAGTGCCGGACGCATCTACTACCAGGTGCTGGATCTGCACGGTGCCCTGGTCTCCGGCTACGAGGATTTGCCGGCGACCCCGCGCGGCACCCCGCGCACCGACGATTATCCGGCGTTGGCGCATTTCTACGATGCGGATTTTCGCAACCAGGGGGTGCGGGTGGTCAGTCTGTTGCAGCCGGTCAGCGAGCCGCAGCTCAATGGCATGGCCGAGATCCGTGTGGCCGAAACCCTGGGCGCGCGCGAGCGCATGGCCCGCGAACTGCTGTTCGGTACCCTGTGGCGCATGGGTTTGCTGTCGCTCAGCGCGCTGCTGCTGGTGTGGTTGGCGGTGAGTGCCACGCTGCGTCCGCTGGAGCGTTTGCGGCGCAGCGTGGCCGAGCGCGCCAGCGACGATCTGCGGCCGCTGCCGGATACCGAGTTGCCGCGCGAGTTGCGGCCGTTGGTTAATGCTCTGAACCAGTTCAACGACCGCCTGCGTGGCCTGTTCGAGCGCCAGTCGCAGTTTATCGCCGATGCCGCCCACGAGCTGCGCACGCCCTTGGCGGCGCTCAAGGCGCGGGTCGAGCTGGGCCTGCGCGGTGAACAGCCGGAGGTTTGGCGCGGCACGCTGGAGGAGGCCGCAGTCAACACCGATCGGCTCACCCAGCTGGCCAATCAGCTGCTCTCCCTGGCGCGCATCGAAAGCGGCGCGCGGGCGATTGCCGAAGGTGGCGCGCAACGCCTCGACCTCAGTCAGCTGGCCCGCGAGCAGGGCCTGGCGCTGGCCCCCCTGGCTCACGCGCGGGGCATCGCCCTGGCGTTGGAGGCCGAGCGGCCGGTGTGGCTGCGCGGCGAGCCGACGCTGCTCAATGAGCTGCTCTGCAACCTGTTGGACAACGCCTTTGCCCACACACCCGCCGGCGGCAATGTACTGATGCGCGTGCTGGAGTCGGGCGTGCTGGAGGTGCAGGACGATGGACCGGGGATCCCCGAGGAGGATCGCGAGAAGGTCTTCGCGCGCTTCTACCGGCGCAGTGCGCAAAGCTCGGGGGCGGGGCTGGGGCTGGCCATAGTCGGCGAGATATGTCGTGCGCACCAGGCGCGTATCAGCCTGCATCAGGTACTGCCGCACGGCCTGTTGGTACGTGTGGAGTTCGCGCCGGAAGGCGCCTGATCAGGGCGTCGCGCTCAGCGGTTGTTGGGCTTCCAGCAGGTATTGCGCGACCTTGCCGCCATCACGCAAGCGTGCCAGGCCTCGGTTGAAACGCTCGATCAGTGCGGCGTTGCCGGCCACCTGGCGGGACAGCAATAGATGCTGATTGTGCCGGCTCAGCGCCCTGGGGTGAAAGCTCAGTTGCGCTCGCTCGGCGGCAGTGAAGTGTTGCGCCAGTAAGTCCAGGGCGACCGTCTTGGCGATCGGGAACGCGTCGATGCGTCCCGCCAGCAATTGGCGCAGGGCCACTTCGTCGCTATTGATCCGCCGAATATTTAACGCTCCCGCCTTCTCGGCCCGATGGAAGGCCTTGCCGTAGAAGTAGCCGCGGGTGGCGCCAAGACGCACGCCGCGCAGGTCATCCACGGTCTGCCAGGCGAAGTCGAATGCTTTGCGGTGAAATAGATGGGTTTGGGTCTTGAGTATCGGGTCGCTGATAAAAAATTGTCGCTCGCGTTCGGCGTTGCGCCGCCACACCGCGGTGCCGGCGCGTTGCCCTAGTTCGGCCAGTTGCATTGAGCGAGCCCATGGCAGGAACTCCCAGTGCACCTCGACGCCTTCGAGGGCAAAGGCCTCCGTCACTATGCGCGAGGCAACGCCCTGATTCGGCAGTGCCGCGCCGTGAAACGGCGGCCATTCGCCGCTGGTCAGGTGTAGCGTATCGGCCACCACGCCGCTCGCGAGAAGCCAGGTAAACAGCAGAATCACAGGACGCATACGGTTCTTCCTTTAACCGGGTCGACGCTGAGTCGGCGGCGGATTGATCTCTGCCGCGCTCAGCTCACTGCAGCATGCTCATGGCCGCTTCCATCGCCGCGGAGAGGTCTTCATCGGCCTGCATGTCGACATTCGGGTCGAGGCCGAGCTTGCGGAATGCCGGCACCTGGCTCCAGTCCAGCTGGGTGTAAGGGTGTTCGCTGCCCAGGTAGCTTTGCAGGGTGGCGACTTGAACGATATCGACGTAGTCGGCCTTGGCGCTGTCGCGCGTGAAGTCCAGGTATTGACTCGGTACTTGGGTGATCAGCTCGGGGAACTGCCAGGTGCGCAGGATTTTATCGCCGATGATCGGGTGAATCTGCTCGATGACATGGTTGAGGCTGATCGAGTCGGACAGCAGCTCGTTGTGCTCTTCGGCGTAGGTGAGGATCGGCAATATGCCGATCTGGTGCACCAGGCCGGCGAGGGTCGCCTGATCCGGTAGCAAGCGCGTGTAATGCCGGCACAGCACATGGCAGATGCCGGCGATCTCGGTGCTCTTGTTCCACACCTCGCGCATCTTGCGGTCGACCACGTCGGACGTGGCCTGGAACATCTGCTCCATGGCCAGGCCGGTGGCCAGGTTGCAGGTGTAGTTGATGCCCAGACGGCCGACCGCCATCTGCAAGTCGGTGATTTCTCGATTGGTGCGCAGCAGCGGGCTGTTCACCACCTTGATGATCCGCGCGGTCAAAGCCGCATCGTTGCCGATCACTTTGCTCAGTTGTGGAATGCCAATGTCCGGATCTTCCGCTGCTTCGCGCACCCGCAGGGCGACTTCCGGCAGGGTGGGCAGTACCAGGTCATCGTTGTCGATGGCCTGGAGCAGTTCCTGTTGGACTTTCTCGGCAAGCTTGCTCATGCACGGTTCTCTTCGTCAGTCGGGCAACGTGTGGGAGGGGTTAGCGTTGAATGTCGCGGTCGGCATCCAGGGTGTAGGGCAGGTCGAGCACTTCGAGCGGCAGGCCTTCGGGGGCGCCGAGGCGAATGCGGCCGTCGTTGACCGCATCCTGCTGTAACACGGCAAGCAGCTCAATACCTTTGTCGCTCTGCGCGGCCAGTACGACTTCGCCGATGGCGGAGTTGTGCACCGGCGAAAACAGCTCGGTGGCTGGTTCTGGCAACTGTTCGCCAGTCAGGCTCAGGCGATACAGGCGACGCTTTAGCTTGCCCAGGTACTGCATGCGCGCGACGATTTCCTGGCCGGTGTAGCAGCCTTTCTTGAAGCTGACGCCACCCAGCGCCTGCAAGTTGAGCATCTGCGGGATAAACAGTTCGCGGGTGCCGCCCACGACCTGGCCGACGCCAGCCTGCACCTGGGCCAGCAGCCAGCGATTCAGTGCGACCTCCGGCAGCTGAGCGGCCAGGCGGTTATGCAGGGTGTCGGCTGCGCTGGCCGGTGCCCAGAGTTCGGCGCGGCCATCGCTCAGGCGCACCGCCAGCAAATCATTGGCGCGCGCGACGCTGTCGCTGGTCTGGGGCAAGTCCAGGCCGAGGCCGACCAGTGCGCCATCGCCGTCACTCAGGCCAAAGCGTACCCAGTCGGCGCTTTCATCGCTGAGCTTGGACTTGGAGAATGCCGCGTACTTCTGTAGATCAGCCAGTTGCGGCTCGACCAG
>JBFKAF010000407.1:0-3819 GCA_041621735.1 Pseudomonas sp. | reverse complement strand
CTCGCGAAAATAGTGCACGCGCAGCCCGACCTTATAGGCATGCTGCGGGCCAATCGGCACGCCGTCGGCGTCCAGCACCTTGCCGCGCGCCATGCGCTGCAGCCACACCTCGCGGCCGATCGCCGGAAAGTGCGCGGCCAGGCAATCGAGTACGGTGGCCCAGGTGCCTTGCGGCAGGTGCAGGGTACTCGGTCGCAGGTTGGACGGGGAACGGGCCTGCACGGACATGGCAACACTCGATGGACACGGCGAGCGCCCATTAGGCCGCAGCCACATTGCTGTCGTCAAAGGTGCGGCGCACCTGCCCCCGGATAAACGGCCTGCTGAGAGATTGCAGCTAGAGCAGAACCACCGCCCAGACCAGGCCAATCAGCAGCAACGCGACGAGCTGTGCCGCGCTGCCCTGATCCTTCGCCTGCTTCGACAACGGGTGCAGCGCCAGCGAAATCCGATCGACCGTGGCCTCGATCGCCGAGTTGAGCAGCTCGACGATCAACGCCAACAGACAGACGGCTAGCAGTAACCCGCGCTCGATCCGGCTGACATCCAGACTGAACGCCAGCGGAATCAGCAACGCATTCAACGCCACCAGCTGGCGAAAAGCCGCCTCGCCGCGAAACGCAGCCCGCAAGCCCGCCCACGAGTAACCGGCTGCATTGAGGATGCGCCGCCAACCGGTTTTACCTTTTAACCCGTTGCCCTCAGGCGACATGGCCAGCGGTTCAGAGTTCATCATGTGGGTATGGCTCCACGGATCGGATGAAACAGTTGTACGCGTTAATAAACAGTTGCCAGTCGCCCTCGGGCATCGCCCCTTTGTGGCGATACAGCTGCTGCAAGTCTCGCCGCGATGCCGTGGCAGTGAGCAGCCGGCGACGGCTCTTCTCCAGGTCGAGCAACGCCACTTCGGCCCAGTCGCCGTCCGCCGTCTGGTGGCGCTTGATGAAGATGTGCTTGGGGTACAGGCAACCATGCTGCCAGGCGGCCCGATGCAGGCGACTGAGCATGATCGACAGCTGTTGCAACATATTCCGATTGAGGGCCCCGCCATCGCGTTGCGGCTCGCCGCTGGCATACCACTGATCCAGGCTGACAAAACCCTCCAGCGCTGCGCTGACCAACAGCGCCCGCCATTGCCCGGCGTCCCGCTGCGTCCCACAGTAAACCAGGTGCGGGACGCGGATGCCGAGCTTGCTCAGGGCCTGCATCGACTGCAGCTCACGCAACACCGTGGGTTGCCCAAAGGGGTGGCGCCAGGAGCGATAGAGATGGCCGGTCTGACGCTTGATATACAACAGTTTGTGGTTTTTATCGCGCACCCGCTGCACACCGCTCTCGCCACCCCGGCGTCGATTAGGCGCCTCGACCCACTCGCCCCGGCGTTGCCACCAGCGATCGAACGTCGTCGGAACGTGCTCACCCTGTCTTGCCGCGATCAGGCTGCCCATGCTCAGCAGCTCTTGCGCAGCACATACACCCGCCACATGGCGTAACCCGGCAAAAAGTCATGGTGACCGAGGGTCTCGAAGCCCACCTGCTTGAACTCGGCTTCGATGACGCTCCTGGCAATCACAAAACGGTTCTGGTTCTCCGCCGCACGCCCCTCGTCCGCGCGCCGGGCCTCCAGGCGCCGACGCTTCCAGGCCTTGAAGTTGCCGTCGACCCACAAGGACACGATCAGCGTATCGCGGGTCACCCGGTGAAATTCGCGCAGCATGGCCAGGCGGTACTCGGGGTCGGCGATATGATGCAGCAGACGCATGCAGAAGATGCTATCGACCGCATTGTTCGTCAGGTCGATAGCGAAGGCCGAGGTTTGGAACGTCTTCACCCGGGCCACTACATCCTCGGGCTGCCCGGCCATGGCAATGGCCAGCATGTCGCGAGAGTTGTCCGCGGCGAGGATCACCCGATTCGGCCGCTCGGCCAGCAGCGGCCAGAAGCGCCCCGCACCAGAGGGTAGATCAAGCACCAGGTTGGGCTCGCCTGCGCGCTTCAGCGCCCGTCGAGCCAGCTGCACATCACGCCAGTGGGACAGGCGCCGCGCCACACCGTCTTGATGCTTGTGCAAATACTGCTGGGCATGCTCGCGGTCATATTTGCGCGAAAACTCGAGCTCGATGGGTTTGTTGATCGACATGACGACCTGCTCCGGATAGGGGGGCTGTGATCATCAGACTATCGTCGCCCCCATAAAGCTCCCGTCAAAAGCAGGTGAAAAAATCGTGAAATCAGCCCCGCAAACTAACCTCGAAGCGGCTACCCTGTGGCGGCAAGTCACTGACCCGCACCGCCCACCCCTGGTGGGTACAGATCCGCTTGACCAGGGACAGACCCAAGCCCAGTCCCTCGCCACGCGCCTGGGCGCCCCGGACGAAAGGCTGGAACATCTGCTCGTGCTGATCCCTGGGAATCCCGACGCCACTGTCCTCCACACGAAAGCTGCCGCTGTCGAGGATCAGCCGTACGCCTCCTTGCTCGGTGTAATGCAGGGCATTGCGCAGCAGGTTGGAGATGACCGTACGCAGAAACGTGAGGTTGTACTGCGCAGTATCGCTGCCCTGCTCGATCAGCTGGAACTGCAAGCCTTTTTCTTCCATCAGCGGCGCCCAGCGTCTGCTTTGCTCGTCCGCCACTGCGGCCAGAGAGGTGCGGCCGCCCTGCCTCGACTCTTCCGGTTTGGCGCGGGCCAGCATCAGAAAGGTCTGCACCAGATCACTCATTTCTTCCGCCGCACGGTTGATGCGCTGTACCTGTTCGCGCGGGCGCGGCCCCAGGCCCGGTGCTTCGGCCAGCAGTTCGCAGGAACTGGCGATGATCATCAACGGGGTGCGCAGCTCGTGGCTGACGTCACTGGTGAACAGCCGCTCACGCTCCAGGGTTTGCCGTAGCTGCCCCAGGGTGCTGTCGAAGGCGCCCGCCAGGTGACCAACTTCATCATCCGGGTAATCCGGTGCCAGGGCCGGTGCCAGCGCATGCAGCTGGTCGCGATGACGCACCTGATTGGCCAGGCGAATCACCGGCGCCATCACTCGTCGCGCCAGCAACCAACCGAGCCCCCAGGCAGCCACCACACTCAGCAGAAAACCGGCCAGCACGACATCGAACAGCACCTGCTCACGCGCCTCGAACTCATGCTGCTCCTGCACCAGCATAAACACCTGGCCGTTCTCGGTGCGCTTGAAGGCGTAGAACGCCTGATCGCCCTCGACCACCTCGGAGAAACCGTTGCTGACCCGAGCAAACTGCTGCGGCACCGCATAGTCGGCCAGGTGCGAGGCGAAGAAGCGGGTACTGGAATCCACCCTGGGGCGCTGGCCGCGCTGCAAGTCTTCCTGGATCACGCTGTTCAGCTCGCGATCCAGCTCTTGAGAGACCAGGTGTTCCTCAACGAAATGCACACTGGCGACGATACTCAAGGAGAGCCCGCCGCTGACGACCAGGGTCATCAGTACGAAGGCGAAAATGATGCGCCAGCGCAGCGGCTGCTTAAAGTCCATCGGCGGACTCCGCCAGGCGATAGCCGATACCGTGCACGGTATGTAGCAACGGCGTGGCGAACGGTTTATCCAGCACCTGGCGCAGTTGATGGATGTGGCTGCGCAGGCTATCGCTGTCCGGGCAATCGTCGCCCCACAAGGCCTCTTCCAGCGCTTCGCGGCGGACTACCGCGGGGCTTTTCTGCATCAACACCGCGAGCAGTTTGAGCCCCAGCGGATTGAGCTTGAGCGCCTGGCCCGCGCGGCTGATATGCAGGGTATCGAGGTCGTAGAGCAGTTCGCCTACCTGCAGCTGACGCTTGCGATTGCCCTGACTGCG
>JBFKAF010000406.1:0-3824 GCA_041621735.1 Pseudomonas sp. | reverse complement strand
GCTGATTTATGCCGCACTGCACAGCGAGTAGAATGCCGGCTCACCTCGCAGCCCAGTTGTGCCGATGAATATCCCCAACCTGCTTACCGTACTCCGTGTACTGCTGATCCCGATCTTCATCCTGCTATTTTATCTACCGTTCTCATGGAGCTATTGGGCCGCCAGCGCGGTTTTTGCCATCGCTGCCGTGACCGACTGGCTGGATGGCTACCTGGCGCGTCGCTGGGAGCAGAGCACGCCCTTTGGCGCCTTTCTCGACCCGGTCGCCGATAAGCTGATGGTGGCGGTCGCGCTGGTGTTACTGGTCGCCGAGCACGCCAACCTGTGGCTGACCTTGCCCGCGGCAATCATTATTGGCCGCGAGATCGTCGTCTCGGCATTGCGCGAGTGGATGGCCGAGCTGGGTGCCCGAGCGCATGTCGCGGTGTCTAATCTGGCCAAATGGAAAACCGCAGCGCAAATGCTTGCGTTGATCATTCTGCTGGGCAACCCGCCGTTGTTTACCTTATGGGTTGTGCTGGGCTATGCGCTGCTGATCGTCGCCGCGGTACTCACCCTGTGGTCCATGGTGCAGTACCTGACGGCTGCCTGGCCGCATCTCAGTACTTCCACGGAAAAGAAATAAACTTCTTTGAATCAAGGGCTTGACGGGGCGACATGAATCTATAGAATGGCGCCCGTCATCACGACAAGCGGGAATAGCTCAGTTGGTAGAGCACGACCTTGCCAAGGTCGGGGTCGCGAGTTCGAGTCTCGTTTCCCGCTCCAAATTATGATCTACAGGCGTCCACTGAAGTCTGTAAGTCATTGAAAAAAGGGCCTTACGGCCATTTTCTTGTTCCAGCGAAATCTACTGGAAACCACCCCCAGCCAGGGCTTTTAAGTCCATTTTTAAGTCCATCTTTATGGGGTGCGTGGTTTCCGGATTGTTGCTGGAGGAGTGAGGCCTGCGAGACAAGCATCTAGCCCTGACCCAGGTTCAGGAGCTATACCATGGCACTCACAGACGTCTCTGTCCGGCAGGCCCGGGCGACCGGCAAAGACTATACCCTCCCTGACTTCGATGGCCTCTCGCTGGCGGTATCCGCCGCGGGCGGCAAGTCTTGGCACTTCAGATACTACTGGGCGGCCAAACAGAAACGGATGTCCCTGGGCACCTATCCAGAAGTCAGTCTCCGGGAGGCGCGTGCGCTACGCGATGAGGCTCGCGCCCTGTTGGCGAAGGGCGTCAACCCCAAGATCGACCGTAAGCAGAAGCTCCGGGCTGTCCGTTTGGCGACAGAGAACAGTTTCAAGGCGGTATATCTGCAGTGGCTTGCACACCGCAAGCTCGATCTCAAGGAGGGGCGGCAAAGCACCCTCTCGCAGATCCAGCGCATTTTCGACAAGGACGTGTTGCCCGCGCTGGGCAGCATGTCCATGTTCGATATTCGCCGCCCCGACTTGCTGGACGTGCTTGCTCGCATCGAGCAGCGCAGGGCATTCACCACCGCGGAGAAGGTGCGCACCTGGTTCAGGCAGTTGTTCCGCTTTGCCATGGTGAAAGTCGAAGGGCTGGAGAGTAACCCTGCATCCAATCTGGACGTGGTTGCTGCGCCTAAACCACCCGTCGCCCACAACCCCTTTCTGCGCATGCACGAGCTGTCCGAACTGCTGCACAAGCTGCGTGGTTATAGGGGCAAGATCACCACACAACTCGGTATTCATCTGTTGTTGCTGACGGGGGTGCGTACCGGCGAACTACGTCTGGCGACCCCTGATCAGTTCGATCTTGAGCGCGGCTTGTGGATCATTCCTCCTGAGGTGGTCAAGCAGCTGCAGGATGGCATGCGCAAGCGTGGACAGAGGCCGCAGGATATTCTGCCCTACGTTGTGCCGTTATCGGTCCAGGCCATCGAGATCGTTCGCTACCTGCTGGAGCAGGTCAAACCTGCACAGCATTACTTGTTGGCTCACCGTGGCGATCTCAAGAAGCGCATCAGCGAGAACACGCTGAATGGAGCGCTCAAGCGCATGGGCTACAAGGACCTGCTCACCGGCCATGGCATCCGTGGCACGCTCTCCACGGCGCTCAACGAAGTCGGCTACCCCAAGATTTGGGTGGATGCGCAACTCTCGCACGCTGATCCCAATAAGGTCAGCGCCACCTACAACCACGCTCTATATGTGGAGCCTCGGCGGAAAATGATGCAGGACTGGTCTGATCGGCTCGATCTGCTGGAGCAGGGCGAGGTTAAAGCTGCGAGTGCGTATTTGACTATCCGCATCGACGGCATTCCGGCGCTGGAGGAAGGCGCAGAAGCACCTGGCGAATCGGAGGGGTGTGATGTGTCGCCGACTCTGATCTCGTCTGTGGTGAAGCTCGCCGCGTCAGGATAGTTGTCGTGTGAGTTGATTCGATGAGTCTTGGTCGGTGGGCGGAAGTGAGAACTGTGTGGCGCGTTATTCGATAGAGCGTCGGGAGTGTGGCGGGGGGCGGCAGATGATGCCGCCGCTGAACCGGACGGTGCCGGAGTTTGTGGAGGTGACAGGCATTACCGATGCCACCCTGTATTCTTGGCGCAAACAGGCCAGAGCAGCGGAATCAGTGGTGCCGGGAGAGGGTAATCAGGCCGATCAGTGGTCGAGCCAGGACAAGTTTCGGGTGGTGCTGGAAAGCGCCAGTCTCAAGGAGACGGAGCTGGCAGAGTATTGCCGGCGCAAAGGCCTGTATGTCGGGCAGGTCAAGGCTTGGCGTGAAGCCTGCGAGCAGGCTAACAGCCCGGTTCAGCCGAGCAAAAACCGGCGCGAGCGCGAAGAGGAGAAGGCCGCGAAGCAGCGCATCAAGCAGCTGGAGCGTGAGCTGCGGCGCAAGGACGCGGCGCTGGCAGAAACCGCAGCCCTGTTAGTGTTGCGAAAAAAAGCCGAGGCGCTCTGGGGGAAGGACGATCAGCGCTCCGGATCGCCGCGAAACCCTGCAGTTGATCGAAGAAGCCGTGGCGGCGGGAGCCCTGCGGGCGCAGGCCTGTGCCGAACTGGGTCCGTCGTTGCGCAGCCTTTAGCGCTGGCAGCACTGCCCGGAGGATCGGCGTCCCTTGACGCCGCGTGCGGCACCGGCCAACGAGCTGAGTCCGCAAGAGCGCCGCCGTGTGCTGGAAGTCGCCAACCAGCCCGAGTTTGCCAGCCTGTAGCCGCATCAGATCGTGGCGCGGCTGGCCGATCAGGGCACCTGGCTGGCTTCGGAGTCGACCTTCTACCGGGTGCTGAGGGAAGCCGAGCAGCGGCATTCGCGCGGCCGTAGCCGCCCACCGGTGAAGCGAGCGCTGACGACCCATGTCGCCGATGGCCCGAACCAACTCTGGTGCTGGGACATCACCTGGCTGCTGACCACGGTCAAGGGCCGCTACTTCTACTGATACATGATTAAGGACGTCTACAGCCGCAAGCCGGTGGCCAACGAGGTGCATGCCAGTGAAAGCGCCGAGCAGCCCGCCCAGCTACTGCGCCAGGCCTGTCTGCGCGAATGGCGGGCCGGTCAGCCGCTGGTACTGCACTCGGACAACGGCAGCGCGATACCTGCCGCGCCAGGCTATTTGTCGCGTCAGCTGATTTGTCGAAACTATAGGTTGGGGTGTCATAAGAGCTGCCATGTCGAGCTATTTACCGCTGTGCGTAAATTTCCCACTATCCAGAATATTTACTACGGCGGTTGCAGGAGCTGAGTGCAACACGGTTATTGAATTGAAGTGGGCGCATCGTGCCGCATAGCCATGGCCTTTTGCATCACCTCACTCATCATTTCGATCGGACATTTGAAATCGAAGCGTTTACGAGGCCGCATATTC
>JBFKAF010000405.1:0-3824 GCA_041621735.1 Pseudomonas sp. | reverse complement strand
TAAGCCGACAACCGCTTGGTGGGTTACGCGGCGCGCAATTTCCGCAGTTGATTTTCAGCCTCTGCTCAGCGCCACTAACCCACCCTACAAAAGCGGCGTGCAACACGTAACTGGGACATAGCCAATCGAAAGGCTCGTACCGGGAAAACCGACACACTGCTGCGCGGCCAGGCCCCTCTCCAACGGCACGTCCAGCACACCCGACCACAGTGTTTTCACTATAGGCAGCAAAAACGGGATCAGGACGACCGACAGACCGCGCTTATAGGTAGGAGCCCCTGCCCCGTATCGCTCGCCCTGTTTTCACTGGCCGCTACCAACAGGCCCGGAACGCTACCAGCCGGTCCTCGGCCCGCCCCATGGCCGTGGCCGCCTCGCTTTGCCATTGCTGCCGAAGCGCTTCCAGGTCCGCCTCCTGACTGGCCCTGAGGCACCACTGATAACGGTCATGCCAGGCGCCGAGGTCCGCTTGCACGGCTTTCAGAACGCGAGCCGCCTGCGCCGAGACGGGCGAATGCTGCGGGTAGGCGTCGGCGGCGTAGCGGTTGCGTTTGACCAGCAGACGGATGCGGTGCGGGTCATGCTGCGGGTCTGCCAGCGCGTCTTGCAGGCGCACCAGCTGCTTGCGCAAGCGCTTGCTGAGCAGCTTGTCCAGCCGACGCAACTCACCGTCGCGCTTAGCCGCACGCAAGGCCGCCGGCCATGCCTCCAGGCAGACCAACAGCTGCTGCAGTACCGGGCTCTGCACTATCTCGCCATAGCGCGCCGCCAGCGTCGCCTCGCGCCTGCTGGCCGGCTCGCTCAGGCCGCGACTGCGCAGCTCCTGGGCCAACACTTCGAGATCGCGAGTCGGCGTAGTCAGCTGTCCGACTGCGGCGGCGGCCCGGTCGAGTGCGTCCACCACACCCTTGCCGCGCAGGGGATTGAGCAGGCTGCGCAGCCGCCGCAGAGTAATGCGCAGATCATGCAGGGCCTCAGGGTCGCTGCGGTCTGCAAGGCGACCACGGGCGTAGTAGAGATTGACTTCGAGCTTCAGCACATGGGCAATGATCGCGTCGATTAGTGACATCTTTCCCTCATGCATGGCGAGCCGTGCCGAAGCAACCAGGGCGCACACCGGATGGCGCTGCACGCGACTCCATAGCGATAACCTTAGCCGCCAGCTTGGTTCATCCCGGTGACAGCGGAAGCAGGGTTTAACAGGCCCTGGCACCGGCTGAGCACGGCGAAGAACAGTCATCGGGCAGATTCAGCGCAATGAGCGCTCCCGGCTGGTCCGGACACCGGCCGAGTGGACTTGCCAACAGTGGCGGCTCGGCGCGCGGCTAAACGCGAGCGTCTTGGCTGCCGCGAGCGTTCTTCTTCTGCAGGATCATCGACGCTTCGTTGTAGGCAGTCAGGAAGGCGTCGCCGCCGATCCAAGCCACTGCCGTGTCTTCGTCTTCATCATGGAAGATCCCGCGATAGGTGATCAGCAGGCCCATCATGAAGTCGGTGGCCGCGTCTTCCGTTTCCTCGGCGACCACCAACTCCAACACCGGGAATTGCAGGAACACCAGGCACATCGCCAGCAGGCTGATGTCCTCGCCGACTTTCATCGCCTGGAACAGATCGTCGAAGTGCTCCGGGTCGAAACCATTCTCTTCGATGTCTTTGAAGTCGAAGGTGCTCAGGTCGATTTCGACATCATCGAACGGCTCGTTGATCAGCGGATTGGCCAGCAGCGGATGTACGACACTGGCTTTGGACTTGCCCGAACGGTTCTGCTTGGCCTTGGCTTTGGCCCGCTGGGCGCGTTTTTTCTGTTTATCTGGGGAGGCCATGCAGGCGAGCTCCTTGTTCGATGCAGCCACATTCATGGCCCAGGGTAATCGGGCGCACATTGTATTCAGTATTGGCCGGGGTCGTCGGCCCAAGACTCATTGCTGAAATCGTAAAACGGGATCGTAAATAAGACCAAGCTTCATAGATAGCTTCGGACGCCGGAAATGGCTGGAAGCGGCGCTCGTGATCGATAGCCTCTGGCCCGAGGCTGCTCTGCGTGACGGGCAAAAGAGGTCGGTCGATGCGCCTACAAAACAAGGATGATTCGGTCATAGCTCTCAGGCCACAACTCGACTCGTCTGATCGTTCCCACGCTCCGCGTGGGAATGCAGCCTTCGACGCTCTGCGTCCACCTACCGAGTCGTCTCGGCCAGCGGTTCTGTGACGCGGAGCGTCACGGGCTTGGCTCCCACGCAGAGCGTGGGAGCCATCAGAAACAGAATCGGCCCCTACCTGTCGCAAGTCACAAATGACAGGAAAAGGCCCTGCCGACCGCCGTTCCAACACACGAACAAGACTCAATATATGCAGTTGCGCAGCTCAACCAGGGGGCAAATCTACGCGCTGTGGTTCGCGGCAACATCGCCAGTTTGGTGAAACACCAGCGCCTTCAATCCGCTGTCCGGGTCGATGTCGGCGAACTCCGGCGGGTTCTCCAGGCGCTGGGCAAAGCGCAGGCTGGGCGCCTCGTTGGCCATGCCCTCGATCAGAAAGTCCGGGCCTATGCCCGGGTCATTGACGCAGGCCAGGACGAGGCCTTGCGCGGTGAGCAGGTCGGGCAGGCGGCGGAGGATTTTCTGGTAGTCCTTGGTCAGGGCAAAGCTGCCCTTCTGGAAGGACGGCGGGTCGATGATGATCAGGTCGTAGGGCCCGTATTTCTTGACCTTGCTCCAGGACTTGAACAGTTCGTGGCCCAAGAAGCTCACCCGGCTCAGGTCATGCTGGTTGAGCCGGTGATTGTCGCGCCCGCGACTCAAGGCCGCCTTGGCCATGTCCAGATTGACCACGTGCTCGGCGCCGCCGGCAATCGCCGCCACCGAGAAGCCGCAGGTGTAGGCAAATAGATTGAGCACCCGCTTGCCCTGGGCCTGCTCCTGTACCCAACGGCGGCCGTAGCGCATGTCGAGAAACAAGCCGCTGTTCTGTTTGGTGCCCAAGTCCAGCTGATAGCGCAGGCCGTTCTCGCTGATCGGCCATTGTTCGACGGCCTCCCCCAGCAGGCATTCGGTCAGGCTGTCCGGCAGGTAGCGGTGTTGCAGCAGCAGGGTGTGCGCCTTGCTGTTCCGCCAGGCCGATGCTTCGCTCAAGGCCATGAGCATGGTCTTCAGTTCGATCAGCTCGGCGTCGCCCGGCTGCCGGAACAGGCACACCAGCAGCACGCCTTGCAACCAGTCGGCGGTGAGGTGTTCGAGCCCCGGCCAGCGCTGCCCCCGGCCGTGAAACAGGCGGCGCGTTTCTTCGGGTACGTCACTTAAAGCGGTGACTAGCTGGTGTTGCAGAATGGCGATTGCTGCTGAGTTCATCGTTCACTTTCACTTCTGTATTGATTGCGTCTGGATGGCACGGTTGCCGCCTCAGCGCCCATGGCTCTTGCCGACATGGGAGTGGCTGCCGGCGTCTGGCGGATTGACCCCGCCACTCTCGGTCAGCCGATGAAGAATCTCGCACTGCTCGACGCCCCGCTGCACCGAGCAGCGCTGGCGCAGTTCAATCAGCTGCGTTTGCAAGGCCTGCAAGCTCGCCAGCCGGACCTTTACGTGCTCGATATGCGCGTCAATCAGGGCATTCACCCCTTCGCAGTTTTCCTCGGGCCTGTCCTTGAGGTTCAACAGGTTCCTGACCTCGTCCAGGGTCATGTCCAGGGTGCGACAGTTGCGAATGAAGGTCAGCCGCTCGACATGCTCGTCGCCGTACAGCCGGTAGTTGCCTTCGCTACGCGCGGGCGCGGCCAGCAGCCCTTCGCGCTCGTAGTAACGGATGGTCTCGACCTGGCAGTCGGT
>JBFKAF010000404.1:0-3830 GCA_041621735.1 Pseudomonas sp. | reverse complement strand
TTGGCGGCTTCATTGACAGTGGCTCGATAACCTAATGCGGCGATGACAGCGAGTATCCGCTCAGGATCGGCACCTGCCTGCGCCACTACTCTCGCTTTGCGCTCGGTATATGAAACCGAGGCCTGCAGTACTCCGGCAACCTGCTGCAATGCCGCTTCGATCTGCGTGGCACAGGCCGTACAGGTCATCCCCTCTACGTTGATTTCGATCATGGTTTTCTCCAGTTTCAGCCGGTGCACGACACGCATCGCTTTTGCCTTTGTGCCAGATGGCATAGAGGGTCAAGCCGATAAACCCTGCGAGCGCGGGCAATAGCACGTAGTCGAGATACCCGGTTAGCGCGGACAAGCCGATCAGCCCAAGCAGGATGACCAGAATCGGCGTGAAGCAGCACCGTGCCTACCACGCCACCCCGCATCAGGGTCTTCGGATTTCGCATGCTTACTCCTTAGCCGAAGACGGATAGCCGGCGTTTTCGGTTGCCTGGATCAGCGTCTGAACATTGGTCATGACGTCATCGAAGGTGACGACGGCTTCGCGCTCTTCGAAACTCACCTTGATCGCGCTCACCCCCTCGACCCTGGAGAGCGCGTGGTTGACCGTGATCGGGCAGGCGGCGCAGGTCATCCCAGGTACGGACAGGGTAACGGTCTGACTGGCCGCCCATACAGGTGAGACGAAGACGGCGAGTAGCAGGCAGACCCACAGTTTTCTGTAAGGCGTCTCCCTGCGCCTTACTCCTTCGGGGTTGCCGCGCAAATTTGTTCCAGAGACGTTTTTCATGATGAGCTCCAATCAATAGAACCAAGGCAGGACATAAGGAAAGCCGAGCGCGACCACGACCAACATGACCACCCCCCAGAAGAGCAACGTGTAGGTAGTTCGCACCTGCGGGATCGCGCAGGCCTCACCCGGTTTGCAGGCGGGCAGCGGGCGAAAAATGCGCCGATAGGCAAAAAACAACGCCACCAGGGCCGCGCCGGTGAACAGCGGTCGGTAGGCTTCCAGCACGCTGAGATTGCCGATCCAGGCACCACTGAAGCCCAACGCGAGCAGTACCAGCGGTCCCAGGCAGCAGGTCGACGCGAGAATCGCCGCCAGACCTCCGCCGATGAGCGCGCGCCGTGCGCTTTTCGATTCAGCCATAGGTTCATCCTTTCACGTGTGTGATCGATGGCTTAAGGTTAAGTCCGTAGTCATGTACGGAATCAACCGCCATGCCCAGCAAACCTGAACGCTTGACCATTGGCACCTTCGCCAAGGCCGCGGCAGTCAACGTGGAAACCATTCGCTTCTATCAGCGCAAGGGCTTGTTGCCCGAGCCGGACAAGCCCTATGGCAGCATTCGCCGCTATGACGAGGCGGATGTGACGCGGGTTCGCTTTATCAAGTCGGCGCAGCGACTCGGCTTCAGCCTGGAGGAGATCGCCGAACTACTGCGGCTGGAGGACGGTACCCACTGCGAAGAAGCCAGCCGCCTGGCTGAGCACAAACTCAAGGACGTGCGGGAGAAACTGGCGGACCTGCTGCGCATAGAGGCTGCGCTGTCCGAGCTTGTGCGCGCTTGTCACACACGCAAAGACAATGTGTCCTGCCCGCTGGTCGCAGCGCTGCACACGAATAACCTGCCGCGATAACGTGCTTGGCTGGATTAGCCGGACACCACACTTGACCAGCGGCTGGCAGGTTGAATCGCTACTCCCGTCCGCCAGTCGTGAAGCGCCACGGCAAGGCGCGGCGCAATGCTCGCAGATGCTCGCGCAAGACCACCGGCGAGGCGTCGCCACCGGCATATTGCTGCGCCTCGTAGGCCGCTGCGAACGCACGGATCGCCTGCGCCTGTCCGGGCAACGCCTGCACCGCGCGTTCGGCATAGGCACGCGCGCCCTCGCCCGGTGCGCGGTGCACGGCGTGACGGGCCAATAACTGCTCGAAGCGTTGAAACAAGCGCCGTTGCACATCGCGCTCCCGCTGCCAGGGCTTGAACAGGCAAAGCGCCAGCAGGCTCAACAGCAACCCACCGCCACCGACCAGGCACAGCGCTATCCAGCGTGCATCGATACGACCAAACCAGCGTTGCAAGGTTTCCAGCTGCTGCGCGCCCTGATAGCCCAGCACCCAGCGCTGCCAGCCGTAGTTGAGGCTGTCCCAGCTCAGGCGCAGCTGATTCAACCAGCCCAGCTGGCGGTAACGCAGTGGCGACAAGGGCGAGTCCGCGAGAAAGCTCTGCTCATCGGCCAGCGCCTGCTCCAGCCCTTGTTCGATACGCTCCGGGGCGACCTGGAAGGTTGGATCGACACTCACCCAGCCCTTGCCGGCTTGCCAGTACTCGACCCAGGCATGGGCATCGAACTGGCGCACCTGCAGGTAATTGCCGCTCGGGTTGTATTCCCCGCCCTGATAACCCGCCACCACCCGCGCCGGAATAGCCGCCGCGCGCAGCACGAAGGTCATGGCGCCAGCATAATGCGCGCAGAAGCCATTGCGGGTTTCGAAGAGAAAGTCATCGATGCTGTTCACCCCGAGCTGTGGCGGGCGCAAGGTGTAACCGTAAGGCTGCCGACTGAAGTGAACGAGCAGCGCCTGCACCAGTTGTTCGGGCTGCGGATACTTTCGCTTGAGTTCAGCGGCCCAGGCTCGGCTGCGCGGATCGCCCGTAGCCGGCAGCTGCAGTGCGCGGCGCAAGCCCGCGGCGGAGCCAACCGGCTCACGCAGGGCCTGGGGCCAGGACGTCACCTGATAGAGCAAGGAGCGCTCGACCGGCTGTTGCCGCTGCAAACGGAAGTCGCTCATCTGCCGCGCTTGATCCAGCGTGGTTTCGGCCACGTCCAGACCGAACAGCCAGCGCTGCGAGCTGGGTTGCATGACGATGCTGTAGCGCAATGGCTCACCGCCTTTGTCCCAGGCCGGGGCCAGGGGTAATTGCGCGGCGCTGGACTGCGACCAACGCCGACCGTCGAAATGCTCCAGGGTCAGCGCGCGCCAATAGAGCTGATCGCGCGGCGGCACAGCGCCCTCGAAACTGGCGCGAAAAGCCAAGGCCCCCGAGCGACTCAGCTCGGCAATATCCGCCGGCGCCATGCTGTCGGACAACCCGGTGACGCCTTGGCTATTGGGTACCGGCATCGACCACAAGGGCCCCAGTCGCGGAAAGAACACGAACATCAGCAACATCAATGGCAGCGCTTGCGCCAGCAGTGTCGCGGCCAAGCGGGCAGTCGGCCAGGGTCGCATGGCCAGGCCACTCTGCTGCAAGCCGATCAGTGCCGCCAACAGCGTGGTCACCGGCAGCAGGCTGAATAAGGCGAGCTGAATGCTGTCATCGAACAGGTAGGCGGTGACCACCGCGAAGAAGCCGAGAAAGATCAGCACCAGAGCATCGCGGCGCGTGTGCATTTCCAGCATTTTCAGTATGAACGCGGCAATCAACAGCACCACGCCGGCGTCCAGGCCGATCAGGCTGCCTCGGGAAACGAACACCCCGACGGCCGCCCCCAGCATCAGCCCAGCCTTGGCCCAGGCATTGGGGTAGCGCGCACGCATGCGAAAAATCTGAATCCGCCAAGCCGCACAGCCGAGCCACAGGGTAATGATCCACACCGGCAAATGCCCGAGGTGAGGGATGATCACCAGTGCCTGGGCGACCAGCAGCCAACTCAGACTGACGCGTGGAATCCCAAGCGCCGCACTCATGACGGACTGCCAAACAGCGCCAGGGCACGCAGGCAGGCATCGCGATGCTGTTCGCCACTGTCCTGCGCCACTGGGCAGCCGGGCAAGTTCAAGGCAAACGGCTGCTGTCGTTCGCTCAGCTGCAGCACCCAATGACA
>JBFKAF010000403.1:0-3850 GCA_041621735.1 Pseudomonas sp. | reverse complement strand
TCACCGGGTATTGATCGAGGGCGGCGTGTTGGCCGAGGAGTGCGGCGCGGTGTTGAGCGCGTTCTTCAAGGCTCGCCGCGGTCGTTAGGGCGCAGAAGGGCGGCGCGTTACAGCGGCGGCGTGTCTTCCAGTAGCTGGGTTTTATTGATCCCGGGCAGGTGGGTACCGCTCGCCGCCACCTGGCTGCCTTCCAGCTGTGGTTGAGTGACCCAGGTGAGGATGTCGTAATAGCGGCGGATGTTGCGCACGAAGTGCACCGGTTCACCGCCACGGGCGTAGCCATAGCGCGTCTTGCTGTACCACTGTTTCTCCGCCAGGCGTGGCAGGATCTTCTGCACGTCGAGCCATTTGTCCGGATTCAGCCCCTCGGCCTCGGTGAGCTTGCGCGCATCTTCCAGGTGGCCGCCGCCGACATTGTAGGCAGCCAGGGCAAACCAGGTGCGATCAGGCTCTTCGATGCTGTCGGGCAGCTGCTCCTTCACCCGCACAATGTACTTGGCGCCACCGTCGATGCTTTGTTTGGGGTCGAGGCGATTGGACACGCCCATGGCCTGGGCGGTGCGCAGGGTCAGCATCATCAGGCCGCGAACCCCGGTTTTCGAGGTGGCCGTCGGTTGCCAGAGCGACTCCTGATAGCCCATGGCAGCCAGTAGGCGCCAGTCCAGGGCATTGTTCTGCGCCGCCTGGCGGAAATGCTTTTCATAGCGCGGTAAACGTTGCTGCAAGTGCTTGGCGAAGGTGTAGGCGCCGACGTAGCCCAGTACATCGACGTGGCCGTAATAGCGCTGCTTCAAGCGTTTCAGGTTGCCGTTCGCCTCGGCGCGGAGCAGGAAGGCATTGATCTCGTCGAGCAGGCTGTTGTCCTCGCCGGGTGCCACGGCCCAGCCCAGCCCGAGCGCGTCGCCCAGGTCGAAGGCGGTGCGCACGTTGGGGAAATACACCTGGTTCATTGCCAGCTCGTTGGAGTCGACCAGGGTCAGGTCGATCTGCCCTTCGTCGACCATGCGCAGCAGGTCGACCACTTCCACCGCGGCGGACTCTTCGTAATTCAGCTCGGGCAGCTCGACTTTCAGCGCCGCCAGTTGCTCGGCGTGGCTGCTGCCCTTGAGCACCAGGATGCGTTTGCCAATCAGGTCCTGTGGACGGGTGGGGCGGCGCTCGCCATTGCGGTAAATGATTTGCGGGGTGACGTCTAAATAAGGAAGGGAGAAGCGCGCCTGCGCTCGTCGCCCGGCGCTGTCTACCAGGCCGGCGGCGGCCAGCGCGGGGCCGTTGACCTTACTCAGGCTGGCAAATAGTTCGTCGAGGTTGTCGGCGGTCTCGATTTTCAGCTCAAGACCCAGGTCGTTGGCAAAGCGTTTGACCAGCTCATACTCGAAGCCGGTTTCGCCATTGCGGTCCTGAAAATAGGTGGCTGGGCTGTTGCGGGTGATCACGCGCAGCACACCCTCCGCCTGAATGCGTTCGAGTGTGCTGGGCTCTTCAGCACAGCCACCGAACAGCAGGAGGATTCCGATCGCTGGCAGCCAGCGCATGCAGCGTGCACGGAACGCAGATTGGGCAAACATTGGCGCAGTATACGCAAAGCTCTCGGCGCGCCATATCTCGACAGCAACAGGCTTCTCTGCTAGTCGCTTTTGCAGCTGTGGATGCACCGTCACGGGTGCTGTGGCGAGCGCTGTAGGCTAGAATGCACGGCCTCAAAGTACACCCCTTCCCAGAGGCTGTCCCCGATGTTGATCCTGCGCGGCGCTCCCGCCCTTTCTGCTTTTCGCCACGGTAAATTGCTTGAGCAACTGACCAGCAAAGTACCCGCTGTGACTGGGCTGTACGCCGAGTTCGCGCATTTTGCCGAAGTGACCGGTGTGCTCGCCGCCGACGAAGAGCAGGTGTTGGCTCGTCTGCTGAAGTACGGTCCGAGTGTGGCGGTACAGGAGCCACAAGGGCGCCTGTTCCTCACGGTGCCGCGCTTCGGCACCATCTCGCCGTGGTCGAGCAAGGCCAGCGATATCGCCCGCAACTGCGGCCTGGCCAAGATCCAGCGCATCGAGCGTGGCATCGCCTACTACGTCTCCGGCGAGCTCGATGAGGTCGAGGTGCAACAGGTTGCCGACGTGCTGCATGACCGCATGACTCAGTTGGTGCTGAGCGCGCTGGAGGATGCCGCAGCGCTGTTCAGTCACGCTCAGCCCAAGCCCTTGACCGTGGTCGATGTGCTGGCCGGTGGCCGCGCCGCCCTGGAGCGGGCCAACGTCGAGCTGGGTCTGGCCCTGGCCGAAGACGAAATCGACTATCTGGTCAACAGCTTCACCGAGATGGGGCGCAACCCCCACGACATCGAATTGATGATGTTTGCCCAGGCCAACTCCGAGCATTGCCGGCACAAGATCTTCAATGCCAGCTGGGATATCGATGGCGAGAGCCAGGAAAAGTCGCTGTTCGGCATGATCAAGAACACCTATCAGATGCACAGCGAAGGCGTGTTGTCCGCTTACAAGGACAACGCCGCGGTGATCGTCGGCCATACCGCCGGGCGCTTCTACCCGAATGCCGAGACTCGTCAGTACGGCGCGACCCAGGAGCCGGTGCATATCCTGATGAAGGTGGAAACCCACAATCATCCGACCGCTATCGCGCCGTTCCCCGGCGCCGCCACCGGCTCCGGCGGCGAAATTCGCGATGAGGGCGCTACCGGTCGCGGTGCCAAGCCCAAGGCCGGCCTGACCGGCTTCACCGTGTCCAACCTGCAGATTCCCGGTTTCGAACAGCCTTGGGAAGTGCCGTACGGCAAGCCCGAGCGCATCGTCACCGCCCTGGATATCATGATCGAGGGGCCGCTGGGCGGCGCCGCGTTCAACAACGAGTTCGGTCGCCCGGCGCTGACCGGTTACTTCCGCACCTTCGAGCAGGCGATCCAGACGCCGCGCGGCGAAGAAGTGCGCGGCTACCACAAACCGATCATGCTGGCCGGCGGCATGGGCAACATCCGCGCCGAACATGTGCAGAAGGGCGAAATCACCATAGGCTCCAAGCTGATCGTGCTTGGCGGCCCGGCCATGCTGATCGGTCTGGGTGGCGGCGCCGCCTCGTCGATGGCTACCGGTACCAGTTCGGCCGATCTGGATTTCGCCTCGGTACAGCGCGAGAACCCGGAAATGGAGCGCCGTTGCCAGGAAGTGATCGACCGCTGCTGGCAGCTCGGCGAGCACAACCCGATCAGCTTCATTCACGACGTCGGCGCTGGCGGCCTGTCCAATGCCTTCCCCGAGTTGGTCAACGACGGCGGCCGCGGCGGGCGATTCGAGTTGCGCAACGTGCCGAACGACGAGCCGGGCATGGCGCCCCATGAAATCTGGAGTAACGAGTCCCAGGAGCGTTACGTGATGGCGGTTGGTGCGGCCGACTTCGAGCGTTTCAAGGCGATCTGCGAGCGCGAGCGTTGCCCGTTCGCGGTAGTCGGTGAGGCCACCGAGGAAGCACACCTGACCGTCGCCGACAGTCATTTCGGCAATAACGCGGTGGATATGCCGCTCAATGTGCTGCTCGGCAAGGCGCCGCGCATGCACCGTAGCGCCGACCGTGAAACCGAGTTGGGCGATGATTTCGACGCCAGCGCTCTGGATATGGACGAGGCGGTTGTCCGCGTCCTGCGCCACCCTGCGGTGGCCAGCAAGAACTTCCTGATCACCATCGGCGATCGCAGCATCACCGGCCTGGTCGCGCGCGACCAGATGGTCGGGCCGTGGCAGGTGCCGGTGGCCGATTGTGCGGTTACCGCCACCAGCTTCGACGTCTACACCGGCGAAGCCATGGCCATGGGCGAACGTACTCCCCTGGCCCTGCTCGACGC
>JBFKAF010000402.1:0-3860 GCA_041621735.1 Pseudomonas sp. | reverse complement strand
ATCGGGTAGTGACGCGGGCCGTTCTGCACCGTCACCCAGCGCAACTGGGTGAAATGCTCGATCGAGGCGCGACTGCCAAAACTGCCGTAACCACTGGATTTGACCCCACCAAAAGGCATCTGCGCCTCGTCATGCACGGTCGGGCCATTGATATGGCAGATGCCGGACTCGACCCGCTGAGCCAACGCCAGGGCGCGCGACACATCACGGCTGAAGATCGCCGCCGACAGGCCAAACTCCGAGTCGTTGGCCAGGCGCAGCAACTCCTCGTCGCCCTCGCCACGCAGCACCACCGCCACCGGACCGAAGGACTCCTCACGGTACAGGCGCATCGTCGTGCTCACTTCATCGAGCAGCACCGGCTGCATGACGCTGCCGACCAGGCCGCCACCCGCTACCAGGCACGCGCCCTTGGCCAGCGCATCATCGATTAGCGCCTGAACACGCTCCCCGGCAGCGGCATCGACCAACGAACCGAGCACGGCATCGCCATCCTGCGGACGTCCGGCACGCAGCCTGGCGACCTTGAAGGCCAGTTTGAGCACGAACGCATCGGCCACCTTGGCATCCACGATCAGACGCTCGGTGGACATGCAGATCTGCCCCTGGTTGAAGTACGCGCCAAACAGGGCGGCATCGACTGCCGCATCCAGATCGGCATCGTCCAGCACCAGCATCGGCGCCTTGCCGCCCAGCTCCAGCAACGCGGGTTTCAGATGGCGCGCGGCCAATTCGGCGACGATGCGCCCGACATGAGTGGAGCCGGTGAAGTTGACCCGCCGCACCGCCGGGTTGGCGATCAGCCGCGCGACTATTTCCGGCGCATCTTCCGGGGCATTGCTGATCACGTTGACCACCCCATCGCCCAGCCCGGCCTCGTGCAGCACCTGACCGATCAGGCGATGGGTGAACGGGCTGAGCTCCGAGGCTTTGAGCACCACTGTGTTGCCGCAGGCCAGTGGCATGGCCAGCGCCCGCACGCCGAGAATCACCGGGGCGTTCCATGGCGCGATACCCAGCACCACGCCGCACGGCTGACGCAGGCCCATGGCGAAACTGCCGGGCACATTCGAGGGAATCACCTCGCCGAGAATCTGCGTGGTCATCGCCGCCGCCTCGCGCAGCATGCCGGCGGCCAGCTGCACATTGAAGCCATACCAGTTGGCCGCCGCGCCGGTTTCACTGGCCGCGCTGATAAATTCGGCCGAGCGCGCCTCCATCAGCTCGGCGGCCTTGAGCAGACGCAGGCGCCGCTCGCCGGGTGGCAACGCGGCCCACACCGGAAATGCCGCCTGGGCGGCCGCTACGGCGGCATCGGCATCGGCCAGGGTGGCCGCGGCAACCCGCGATATCACGTCACCGCTGAACGGGCTGCGGCGCTCAAAGGTACGACCATCGGCTGCCGGGCAAGCCTGGCCGGCGATCAGCAGGGGCACGTCGAACATGGACACCTCTTTTTATAGCGTGCTATTGCGGGAAATAAATCAGCACGGGCATGCAAAACCCGGCCGTGCGGATCAGCGCTTGTAGGCCTGCAGGCCCGGCTTGATGCTCTTGTCGTCAAGGAACTGCTTCATCCCCTGCTCGCGCCCGCCTTCGGTATCGAGCAGGCGCGACTGGTCGAGCTTGGCGTACAGGTAATCCTCGTTCTGCTCCCAGGTCAGCTCGCGGCAACGCTTGAAGCCGATCTTCGCGGCGCGCAGCACCACCGGATTTTTCTCCAGCAGGTTGTTGGCCAGCTCGATGGTGGTTTCGCGCAGTTGCGCCAGCGGCACGCTCTGATTGACCAGCCCCATCTGGGCCGCTTGCTGCCCACCGAAGGTCTTGCCGGTCATGATGTAGTAGAGCGACTGGCGGTGACCGCAGGTGTCGGCCATCGCCTTGCTCACCAGGTTGCCCGGCGGGATACCCCAGTTGATCTCGGACAAGCCGAAGGTTGCCTCATCCGCGCTGATAGCCAGGTCGCAGGCCACCAGCGGGCTGAACCCACCGCCGAAGCACCAGCCGTTGACCATGGCGATGGTCGGCTTGGTGTACATGCGCAGCAGTTTCCACTGCCACTGCGAGGCCTCGCGGCGGATTTTTTCCTGGAGAATTTCCGGACCGGCGTCGATTTCGCGGAAGTACTCCTTGAGATCCATCCCAGCAGTCCAGGCTTCGCCGGCACCGGTCAGCACCAGCACCCGCGCTTCCGGGTCCTGCTCCAGCACTTCCAGCACCTCGACCATCTCGCGATTGAGCGTCGGGCTCATCGCGTTGCGCTTCTCGGGACGGTTGAGAATCACCCAGGCAATCCCGGCTTCCAGTTCAACCTTCACGGTTTGCCAGCGGTTTTCGTAGCTACTCATGTCACGGCCTCGTCTGCCTGTTAGGTCGTGCAAAATTAAGCCGGCAATATAGTTATGTCAATTAACTATTAACAAAATTAACCATTCCCGCACAAAAAGCATCCTAACCGCGAATTCATCTGGCTCCCGCTCAGAGCCCTTATAAACCGGCATAAATAAAGGAAAAATGGTGTATGTGGTGAGCAACAAGGCGTTAAAGCACCCATTTCAGCGAAGAAATAACTGGGCATATAACCGCCTAATCGTTAGAGTTATTAACCATCTAAACTCGATTGGACCGCCCCATGCCGCGCAAGCCTAAAGCCACGCCAGCGCCGGATACCCCGGAGAAGCTCGACAGCTCATTGAACAGCCTGGTGGGCTATATGATGCGGCGCGTGCAGATGAAGATTACCCAGCACCTCGCCAACCGGCTGGAGGAGCAGGATATTCGCCCAGCTCAGTTCACCGCGTTAACCATCATCGAGCAGTCACCCGGGCTGATGCAGGCCGATCTGGCCAAAGCCCTGGCGATCGAACCGCCGCAGGCGGTACTGATGGTCAACAAGCTCGAAGCCCGCGGCCTGGCCATGCGCGTACGCAGCAACCCCGACAAGCGCTCATACGCCTTGTTTCTCAGCAAGACCGGCGAACAGCTGCTCAAACAGCTCAAGGATGTCGTCGTGCAAAGCGACCTGGACTCGACTGCGGCCCTCAGCAGCGAAGAGCGCGAACAGCTTTTGGCACTGCTGAACAAGCTGTACAGCGACATGTGATGACGCTGGATGCGTGTCGGCGCATCGATCGCCAGCGGCATGGCACTTAACCTGGTTGCCACCCAGCCAGGCGCACGGATGGCAGCGCCAATCAGTAGGGCGGCGCTGACAGATGATTACGTGGGACGCCGCAGTCGGAATCAGCTGGATTAAGCCTTCGAGGGCGATGCTGGCGCCGTCGCGAACGAAGCGCCGAATGGCTTCACACAGTGTGTGTGTGTCAGCCAGGGCGATTCTCGTCTTGCACCATGCAACAGAGGTGCACTGAACGAGAGCCGGGGCGTCAGACAGAAGCGCCCGGTGGAGTGGCCCTAGAAGTCAAAGAACAGCGTCTCGCCTTCGCCCTGGATGCGTATGTCGCAGCGGTAGATCGGCTTGCCGTACTGATCCACGACCTGGCCAGCGACGAGGATGCGCTCACCCAGCGGCAGGCCGCCGTGATCGAAGCTCGGTAACAGGTCATTATCGAACTGCCCCCTCTGCAAGTGCGGAAAGTCCGGGCCGCTGGCTTCCGAGACCGACTGCGGGCTGATCGCCAAGACTTCTGCGGCGCGCAGCCAGGCTGACCTGGCGGGCCACTTCGTGAAAGCACAGCAGATGACGGACGATTGTCGGTGTTCATGCGACTCACAGGCTCAACGTTGCAGACGGAAAGCCTTGGGCGTCAGCCCGCTGCCCCGCTTGAAGAATCGGGAAAAATAGGCGGGTTCTGAAAACCCCAGGCTGTCCGACACCTGATTGATGGTCATCGCGGTGT
>JBFKAF010000401.1:0-3861 GCA_041621735.1 Pseudomonas sp. | reverse complement strand
GGTCAACGAGGAATACGTCGAGCGCTACACCAACGGCGAGGTCAAGGGTCAGACCGGCTCGCTGACCGCCCTGCCGATCATCGAAACCCAGGCCGGCGACGTTTCCGCGTTCGTTCCGACCAACGTGATCTCGATCACCGACGGTCAGATCTTCCTGGAATCGGCCATGTTCAACTCGGGTATCCGTCCTGCGGTCAACGCCGGTATTTCGGTATCCCGCGTGGGTGGTGCTGCACAGACCAAGATCATCAAGAAGCTCTCCGGTGGTATCCGTACCGCTCTGGCTCAGTACCGTGAACTGGCGGCATTCGCCCAGTTCGCTTCTGACCTGGACGAAGCCACCCGCAAGCAGCTTGAGCACGGTCAGCGCGTTACCGAGCTGATGAAGCAGAAGCAATATGCGCCGATGTCCATTGCTGACATGTCGCTGTCGCTGTATGCCGCCGAGCGTGGTTTCCTGGTCGATATCGAAGTCGCCAAAATTGGTGCATTCGAACAGGCCCTGATTGCTTACTTCAACCGGGATCACGCCGCACTGCTGGCGAAGATCAACGAGAAGGGTGACTTCAATGACGACATCGATGGCCAGCTGAAAGCCGGTATCGAGAAGTTCAAGGCCACCCAAACCTGGTAAGCCGCAGTGGGGACCGCGAGGTCCCCGCTTGCTAACCCGATAGGTGTCAAATGGCAGGCGCAAAAGAGATTCGCAGCAAGATTGCGAGCATCAAAAGCACGCAGAAGATCACCAGCGCCATGGAAAAGGTGGCGGTCAGCAAAATGCGCAGAGCACAACAGCGCATGGCTGCTAGCCGTCCCTACGCGGAGCGTATCCGTCAGGTGATTGGTCATCTGGCCAACGCCAACCCGGAATACCGTCATCCGTTCATGATCGAACGCGACATCAAGCGCGTCGGTTATGTCGTGGTGAGCTCTGACCGTGGTCTGTGTGGTGGTCTGAACACCAACCTGTTCAAGGCTCTGGTCAAGGACATGGCGATCAATCGCGAGCAAGGCGTGGAGATCGATCTCTGCGTGGTTGGCGGCAAGGGCGCGGCATTCTTCCGCAACTTTGGCGGCAATATCGTTGCTGCGATCAGCCACCTGGGCGAAGAACCGTCGATCAACGATCTGATCGGTAGCGTCAAGGTGATGCTCGATGCTTACCTTGAGGGTCGCATCGACCGTTTGTCCGTGGTCTCGAACAAGTTCATCAATACCATGACGCAACAGCCGACAGTGGAGCAGTTGATTCCGCTGGTGGCCGATCCGGATAAAGAACTCAAGCATCACTGGGACTACCTCTACGAACCCGACGCCAAGGAGCTGCTCGACGGCTTGATGGTGCGTTATGTGGAATCGCAGGTGTACCAGGCGGTGGTTGAGAACAACGCGGCTGAACAAGCGGCGCGGATGATCGCGATGAAGAACGCCACCGACAACGCTGGCGATCTGATCAAGGACCTGCAGCTGATTTACAACAAGGCACGTCAGGCAGCGATCACCCAGGAAATTTCGGAAATCGTCGGCGGCGCTGCCGCGGTTTAAGCACGGTTCAAATATTCAGAGGAACCAAAGATGAGTAGCGGACGTATCGTTCAAATCATCGGCGCCGTTATCGACGTGGAATTCCCGCGTGATCAGGTGCCGAGTGTTTATGAAGCGCTGAAAGTAGTTGGCGCCGAAACCACCCTCGAAGTTCAGCAGCAGCTGGGCGACGGCGTGGTACGTACCATTGCGATGGGTTCGACCGAAGGCCTCAAGCGTGGCCTGAGCGTCGGCAGCACTGGCGCAGGCATCCAGGTTCCGGTCGGGGTGAAAACCCTGGGCCGTATCATGGACGTGCTGGGCAACCCGATCGACGAAGCCGGCCCGATTGGCGAAGAAGAGCGTTGGGGCATTCACCGCCCTGCGCCGTCCTACGCCGAACAAGCTGGCTCCAACGAGCTGCTGGAAACCGGCATCAAGGTTATCGACCTGGTTTGCCCGTTCGCCAAGGGCGGTAAAGTCGGTCTGTTCGGTGGTGCCGGTGTCGGCAAGACCGTAAACATGATGGAGCTGATCCGTAACATCGCCATCGAGCACAGCGGTTATTCCGTGTTCGCCGGTGTGGGTGAGCGTACTCGTGAGGGTAACGACTTCTACCACGAGATGAAGGACTCCAACGTTCTCGACAAGGTAGCCCTGGTCTACGGTCAGATGAACGAGCCACCAGGCAACCGTCTGCGCGTAGCGCTGACCGGCCTGACCATGGCCGAGAAGTTCCGTGACGAAGGTAACGACGTACTGTTGTTCGTCGACAACATCTACCGTTACACCCTGGCCGGTACCGAAGTATCCGCACTGCTCGGCCGTATGCCGTCGGCAGTAGGTTACCAACCGACCCTGGCCGAAGAGATGGGTATCCTGCAGGAGCGCATCACGTCGACCAAGCAGGGTTCGATCACCTCGATCCAGGCCGTTTACGTACCTGCGGACGACTTGACCGACCCGAGCCCGGCGACCACCTTCGCCCACTTGGACGCCACCGTCGTACTGTCGCGTGACATCGCCTCCCTGGGTATCTACCCGGCGGTCGATCCGCTCGACTCCACGTCGCGCCAGCTGGACCCGATGGTTATCGGCCAGGAGCACTACGACACCGCTCGCGGCGTTCAGTACGTGCTGCAGCGCTACAAAGAGCTGAAGGACATCATTGCGATCCTGGGTATGGACGAGCTGTCGGAAACCGACAAGCAGTTGGTATCCCGTGCACGTAAGATCCAGCGCTTCCTGTCGCAGCCGTTCTTCGTGGCTGAAGTCTTCACTGGTGCTTCGGGTAAATACGTTTCCCTGAAGGACACCATTGCTGGCTTCAAGGGCATCCTCAACGGTGACTACGACAGCCTGCCAGAACAAGCGTTCTACATGGTTGGTGGCATCGAAGAAGCCGTCGAGAAAGCCAAGAAACTGTAATCCGTGCGCCCGGCGACGGGCGCTTACGTGAGGCAAGATATGGCTATGACAGTCCATTGCGACATCGTCAGCGCGGAAGGCGAGATCTTCTCCGGTCTGGTCGAGATGGTGGTTGCGCACGGTAACCTGGGTGATATCGGTATCGCTCCAGGCCACGCGCCGCTGATCACCGATCTCAAGCCGGGTCCGATCCGCCTGATCAAGCAGGGTGGCGAAGCCGAGGTGTTCTACATCTCCGGTGGCTTCCTGGAAGTGCAGCCGAACATGGTGAAGGTCCTGGCCGACACCGTACAACGTGCTGCCGACCTGGACGAAGCCTCCGCTCAGGAAGCCGTCAAGGCTGCCGAGAAGGCCCTGCATGACAAAGGTGCGGAGTTCGATTACGGCTCCGCCGCCGCTCGCTTGGCCGAGGCTGCAGCTCAGCTGCGCACCGTCCAGCAGCTGCGTAAGAAGTTTGGCGGCAGCTGATTCCGTCAGGCTTCATCGCACAGTAGAAAAAGGGTAGCCTTGGCTACCCTTTTTTTCGTCTGCTATTTCACCCCTAGGCTGGGTAGAGCGCAGCGCAATCCAGCATGCTGGCAGTCGTTGTTGGCTAAAAGCACCTCCGCCCAGTCACGCATCTTCAGGATCAACATTCATGTCGCTCGATATCGTCATCCTCGCTGCCGGCCAAGGCACCCGCATGCGTTCCGCATTGCCCAAGGTCCTGCACCCGGTGGCCGGAAAATCCATGCTCGGGCATGTCATCGATACCGCGCGCAAGCTGCAACCCCAGGGCATTCATGTGGTGATCGGTCACGGTGCCGAGCAAGTCCGCGAGCGCCTGGCGGCGGATGACCTGAACTTCGTGCTGCAGACCGAGCAACTGGGCACCGGCCATGCCGTGGCCCAGGCGCTGCCCGCGCTAAG
>JBFKAF010000400.1:0-3864 GCA_041621735.1 Pseudomonas sp. | reverse complement strand
CCCATGGTCAGCCAGCCCCAGGCCAGGTAGCCGAGCTGGGCGTCCGGCACCCGGACGAACTCGACGATAAAGCGGAAGATCCCGTAGCTCAGGGCGAACATACCCGAAACCGCCATGGTCGGGCGTGGCTTGCGCGAATAGAACCAGAGGATGGCGAACAGCGCCACGCCCTCCAGGGCGAACTGATACAGCTGCGACGGATGCCGAGCCAGCTGCTGCGGGTCAGTCGGGAAGACCATGGCCCAGGGCACATCGGTGGCCTTGCCCCAGAGTTCGGCGTTGATGAAGTTGCCGATGCGCCCGGCACCCAGGCCGATGGGCACCAGCGGCGCGATGAAGTCCATCAGCTGGAAGAAGCTCTTGTCGTTGCGACTGCCAAACCACCAGGTCGCCAGCATCACCCCGATAAAGCCGCCATGGAACGACATGCCGCCCTTCCACACCTGCAGGATCAGGCTGGGCTGGGCCAGGTAGGCTTCCAGGTCGTAGAACAGCACATAGCCCAGACGGCCGCCGAGAATCACCCCCATGGCCACCCAGAACACCAGGTCGGAGAGCTTTTCCTTGTTCCAGTGCGGGTCGAACGCCTGCAGGCGGCGCGACGCCAGCAGCCAGGCCCCGCCGATACCGATCAGGTACATCAGTCCGTACCAATGAATTTGCAGCGGGCCGAGGGCAATGGCCACCGGGTCTATCTGCGGGTAAGGCAGCATGTCACTTCCTCAAATCAAAAAATTCAGGCCCACGCTGAACAACAGCAGGGCAAACAGACGCTTGAGCACGCGCGGCGACAGCCGATGCGCCAGGCGGGCGCCGAAACGGGCGAAAAACATGCTGGTGGTGGCGATACCGGCCAGCGCCGGCAGGTATACGAAACCCAGGCTCCAGCCCGGTAGTTGCGGATTGTCCCAGCCCAGCAGCATGAAGCTCAACGCCCCGGCAGCAGCGATTGGCAGGCCGCAGGCCGCCGAGGTGGCCACCGCCTGCTGAATGGGCACGCTGCGCCAGGTCAGGAAGGGCACGCTGAGCGAGCCGCCGCCGATACCGAAAATCGCCGAAGCCCAGCCGATTATCCCGCCGGCGGCGGTCAAACCGAGCTTGCCAGGCACCACGCTGCTGGCCTTGGGTTTCAGTTCCAGGGTCATTTGCAGGGCAATGACGATGGCGAATACGCCGATGATTTTCTGCAGCATGGGCCCCTGGATCAGCGCGGCAGTCGCCGAGCCCAGCGCCGCGCCGAACAGAATACCCAGCGTCATCCAGGCGAAGACCGGCCAGCGCACCGCGCCTTTGCGCTGATGCTCCAGCACCGAGTTGATCGAGGTGAAGATAATGGTCGCCAGCGAAGTTCCTACGGCCAAATGCGTAAGCACTTCAGGCGCGAAGCCCTGAGCGGCAAAACTCAGCACCAGCACCGGCACTATGATGATCCCACCGCCGACGCCAAACAGCCCGGCCAGCACACCAGCCGCAGCACCCAGCAGCAAATACAGCAGCAGTTCCATCTACACCCCCGAGATAAAGGCGCATGGTAACGGAAGCGCACGCCTGCCTCTACCGAGCGGCGCTGGTCCTTGTCGCGTGCGCCCCCGCCCTGTACCTGATTACGGGGCTGCACACTTGCACCCGAACCGCCTGGAAAACGCCCATAGCCTGATATTCTGGGCCGATCGGCCCCTTGGTTACCCCCTGCTGAAGACCGATTCCAGCATTGCACCGTTGTTCAAACACCTACTCGATGAGCCGCTACCCAAGCGTTTCTGCGTCTAAGCTTATTCCCAGGTTGCTGAGCCAACCACTGGAGCGCCTCGACGGCGGTCTGACCCCGGTGGCGGAACGGATTTCTTAGAGCTTGGTCAAGGCAGTAACGCACAGAGCGTGCGTCTGCATATTGGCGCCGAACGGGATGCCGGTGCTATACAAGAGAAATTCGACACCCAAGGAGCTAACCATGTGTCTGATCGTTTTCGCCTGGCGCCCCGCCCACGACATCCCCCTGGTCCTCGCCGCCAACCGCGATGAGTTCTATGAGCGCCCGAGCCTGCCACTGGCAGCCTGGGAAGACGCGGCGGAAGTCTATGGCGGGCGCGACCTCCAGGCGGGAGGAACCTGGCTGGGCATTGGCCCTGGCGGACGCTTCGCCGCCCTGACCAATATCCGCGACCCGCGCCAACCGCCGTTCGGCCGCTCACGCGGCGAGTTGCCGGTGCAGTTCCTGCGCGGCTCGCTGGGGCCCGAGGCCTTCCTGCACGACCTGACAAAACGGGCCGGCGAGTACTCGGCCTTCAACCTGCTGGTTGGCGACGCTCGGGAGTTGTGGCTGTTGAATTCCCGTACGGGTGTGCCCGAGCAACTCGGCGAAGGGCTTTACGGGTTATCCAACGCCGACCTGGACACGCCCTGGCCGAAAGTCGAAAAGGGCAAGGCGCTGCTCAGCGAGTGCCTGATAGAGCCGCAGGTATCCTCCCTGCTCGACTTGCTCCACGACGACCAACAGGCGCCAGACGCGATCCTGCCCGACACCGGCGTCGGCATGAACACCGAGCGGCTACTCTCGAGCATTTTTATCGCCACCCGCAGCTACGGCACCCTCGCCAGCACGGTGCTGCTGGTCAAGGCCGACGGCTCGCGGCAGCTGGTCGAGCGCAGCTATGGGCCCTATGGCAAGCACCTGGGCGACGTCAGTTTGGATCTGGACGGCTGACTCAGGCCTGGATATCCGAGGCCGGGTTGATCATTCGACCCAGGCCGAGATTGCGCAAGGCCAACTGCAGGATACTGTGGTTCACCTGCGGGTTGTCGTTGCCCATCAGCTGGGCCAGAAGCTCCTTGGCCTTGCCCAGACTGATCTGCCGCAGCAACCATTTCACCTTGGGCAAGTTGGTCGCGTTCATCGACAGGCTGTCGAAGCCCATGGCCATCAACAGCACCGCCGCAGCCGGATCGCCCGCCATCTCGCCGCAGATGCTCACCGGTTTGCCTTCGGCGTGGGCGTCGTCGACCACCTTGCGCAAGGCTTGCAGCACTGCCGGGTGAAGGAAATCGTAGAGGTCCGCGACCCGTGGGTTGTTGCGGTCCACGGCCAGCAGGTATTGCGTCAGGTCATTCGAGCCGACCGAGAGAAAGTCCACCTGGCGTGCCAGTTCGCGGGTCTGATAGACCGCCGCGGGAATCTCGATCATCACCCCGATGGGCGGCAGCGGGATGTCCACCCCCTCGTCACGCACCTCACCCCAGGCGCGATGAATCAGGTGCAGGGCTTCTTCCAGCTCCTGAACACCGGAAATCATCGGTAGCAGGATGCGCAGATTGTTCAGCCCCTCGCTGGCCTTGAGCATGGCGCGGGTCTGCACCAGGAAGATTTCCGGATGATCGAGGGTCACGCGGATACCGCGCCAGCCGAGAAAGGGGTTCTCCTCCTTGATCGGGAAGTAGGACAGCGCCTTGTCACCGCCAATATCCAGGCTGCGCATGGTCACCGGCAGCGGGTGGAAGGCGGCCAGCTGCTCGCGGTAAATCGCCAGCTGCTCCTTCTCGCTGGGGAAGCGCTCTTTGATCATGAACGGCACTTCGGTGCGGTACAGGCCGACGCCTTCGGCACCACGCTCCTGCGCCCGCACCACATCGGCGAGCAGGCCGGTGTTGACCCACAGCGGCATGCGGTGGCCGTCCAGGGTCTCGCAGGGCAAGGCGCGCAGGGCATCGAGACCCTGACTCAGCTGACGCTCTTCCTCGACCACCTCGGCGTACTGCTTGCGCAGAATCTCGCTGGGGTTGGTGAACACCTCGCCGTGATAGCCGTCGATGATCAGTTGAATGCCGTCGATCTTCGAATAGGGCAGATCGACCGCGCCCATCACCGTG
>JBFKAF010000399.1:0-3867 GCA_041621735.1 Pseudomonas sp. | reverse complement strand
GCTCGCTGGCCAGGTTGTCCAGTTGCGGCGACAGGCGTGCACGTATCCGTTGGTCGGCCCACAGCAGTTTTTCCCCGAGTGGAGCCAGGTGCGCACCCTTGCCGCGTTCCAGAATGATCAGCGGGGTGCCGAAGAACTCCTGCCACTTGCCCAGCAGGTTCCAGGCATGCCGATAGGAGTAGCCGGTGCGGGCGGCGGCCTCGGTCAGCTTGCCGGTGTCGTGTACCGCTTGCAGCAACGCCAGGCCTTGCGGGTCAAGGCTGCTGCCGTCGTTCTGGTGGAAGCGCCAGCGTGGCTGGATATCGATGCGGATCATATGCTCGGTACTTCATATTTGATCGAGGGGTGGCCCATGATACTTTGCGTCATCGGGCAAATTTCAGCCTGATTATAAGAACTTTATTTCATATGTGGCGGCCCGTTAGGGTGACGCCAGAAATAACCGACTCATCAGCCGTGAGTGAGTCGAGTTATTTCCTAGACAGCACCGGCTTTACCCGCCGGCTGGAGCTTCGAACATGGCCACTCTTCCCCAGCGCTTCGACCCCGAGCAGTGCCAGGCCGTTACCCGTGAGGTGCTGGCCGCCCACCGGGATCAGCCGGGCGCGCTGCTGCCCATCCTCCACGACATTCAGGATCGTCTCGGCGCCGTGCCGCCCGAGATGCTGCCGCTGATCGCCGAGGACCTCTGCCTGTCGCGCGCCGAGGTGCATGGCGTGGTCAGCTTCTACCACGATTTCCGCGCCAGCCCGCCCGGCCGCCAACACCTCAAGCTGTGCCAGGCCGAGGCCTGCCAGTCGATGGGGGTCAAGGCCCTGACCGCGGAGCTGCAGAGCAAGCTCGGCCTGGAGCTGGGTGAAACCCGCGAAGACGGCAGCCTGACCTTCGAGGCGGTGTACTGTTTGGGCAACTGCGCCTGCGCGCCGAACGCCATGCTCAACGGCGAGCTGCACGGTCGGGTCGATGCCGAGGGCCTGCTGGCCCTGCTGGCGGAACAGGAGGCACAGGCATGAGCGAGGCGACTATGAGTGCAGGTACCTTGACCGTCTACGTGCCGCGTGACGCCACCGCCCTGAGCCTGGGTGCGGATCGGGTGGCCCAGGCCATCGCCGCCGAGGCCAAGGCGCGCAACCTGGAGATCAAACTGGTGCGCAACGGCTCGCGCGGGCTGTTCTGGCTCGAGCCCATGGTCGAGGTCAGCACCCCGGCCGGGCGCGTGGCCTATGGCCCGGTCAAGACCAAGGACGTGCCGGGTCTGTTCGACGCCGGCTTCCTCGAGGGTAAAGAACATGCCCTGGGTCAGGGCCTGACCGAGGAGATCGACTACCTCAAGCGCCAGGAGCGCCTGACCTTTGCCCGCGCCGGGATCACCGATCCCTGGTCGCTGGACGACTACCTTGCCCACGACGGCTACCGCGGCCTCAAGCGTGCGCTGAGCATGCAGCCCGAAGCGATAGTCGCCGAAGTCACCGAATCCGGCCTGCGCGGCCGTGGCGGCGCGGCGTTCCCCACCGGGATCAAGTGGCGCACCGTGCTCGGCTGCGAGGCGGCGCAGAAGTACATCGTCTGCAACGCCGACGAAGGCGACTCCGGCACCTTCTCCGACCGCATGGTGATGGAAGACGACCCCTACGTGCTGATCGAGGGCATGACCATCGCCGGTCTCGCCGTCGGCGCCACCATGGGCTACATCTACCTGCGCTCCGAATACCCGCACGCCGAGGCGGCACTGACCGCGACCATCGCCAGCGCCTACGCCGCCGGCTATCTGGGCGACGACGTGCTCGGCAGCGGCAAGGCCTTCCACCTGGAGCTGCGTCGCGGCGCCGGTGCCTACATCTGTGGCGAGGAAACCGCGCTGCTGGAGAGCCTCGAAGGCAAGCGCGGCACCGTGCGGCCGAAGCCGCCGCTGCCGGCCATCGAGGGTCTGTTCGGCCAGCCGACGGTGATCAACAACGTGATCTCCCTGGCCTCGGTGCCGATCATCCTCGACAAGGGCGGCGCCTACTACAAGGACTTCGGCATGGGCCGCTCGCTCGGCACCCTGCCGATCCAGCTGACCGGCAACATCGCCCGTGGCGGCCTGATCGAGAAGGCCTTCGGCGTCACCCTGCGCGAGCTGCTGTATGAATACGGTGGCGGCTCGGCCAGTGGCCGGCCGATTCGCGCGGTCCAGGTCGGCGGCCCGCTGGGTGCCTACCTGCCGGAATCGCAGTTCGATACGCCGCTGGATTACGAGGCCTTCGCCGCCCTCGGCGCGGTGCTCGGTCACGGCGGCATCGTGGTGTTCGACGACACGGTCGACCTGGCCGAGATGGCGCGCTACGCCATGGAGTTCTGCGCCATCGAGTCCTGCGGCAAGTGCACGCCGTGCCGGATCGGTTCGACCCGCGGCGAGGAACTGCTCGATCAGATCATCGTGGCCCGCTCGGAAGGCCCGCAGCCGGGTCGCATCGAGCTGCTCAAGAGTCTCTGCGACACCATGCTCGGCGGTTCGCTCTGCGCCCTCGGGGGCATGACCCCCTACCCGGTGATGAGCGCCCTCAACCACTTTCCCGAGGACTTCGGGGTGTCGCAAGACACCACCGAAGCCCGCTGATCCGGAGGCGTCCTCATGGCCCTGTATCGTGAACTCGACTATGGCACCCCCGCCCGTACCGGCGCCCCGGTAACGGTGGAAATCGACGGCACCGCCATCACCGTGCCGGCTGGCACCTCGGTGATGCGCGCCGCGCAAGAAGCCGGCATCTCGGTGCCCAAGCTGTGCGCCAGCGACAGCCTCGAGCCGTTCGGCTCCTGCCGCCTGTGCACCGTGGAAATCGAAGGCCGCCGCGGTTATCCGGCGTCCTGCACCACCCCGGTGGAAGCCGGGATGAAGGTGCGCACGCAGAGCCCGAAGCTGGCCGAACTGCGTCGCGGCACCATGGAGCTGTACATCTCCGACCACCCGCTGGACTGCCTGACCTGCTCGGCCAACGGCAACTGCGAACTGCAGGACATGGCCGGCGTGGTCGGCCTGCGCGAGGTGCGCTACGACCCGGTGAAGACCCACCTGGCCGAGGCCAAGGACGAGTCCAACCCCTATTTCAGCTACGACCCGGCCAAGTGCATCGTCTGCAACCGCTGCGTGCGCGCCTGTGAGGAAGTGCAGGGCACCTTCGCCCTGACCATCGACGGGCGCGGCTTCGACTCGCGCGTGGCCGCCGGCCAGGACGAGGACTTCCTCGACTCCGAGTGCGTGTCCTGCGGCGCCTGCGTACAGGCCTGCCCGACCGCCACGCTGATGGAAAAGTCGGTGATCGAGATGGGCCAGGCCGAACGCAGCGTGATCACCACCTGCGCCTATTGTGGTGTCGGCTGCTCGTTCAAGGCCGAGGTCAAGGGCAACGAAGTGGTGCGCATGGTGCCGAACAAGGATGGCCACGCCAACCACGGCCACTCCTGCGTCAAGGGCCGCTTCGCCTGGGGTTACGCCACTCACCCGGACCGCATCGCCGCGCCGATGATCCGTGAGAGCATCGACCAGCCCTGGCGCACCGTCAGCTGGGACGAGGCGATCAGCTACACCGCCAAGCGCTTCAAGGACATCCAGGCGCAGTACGGCCGTGATTCGGTCGGCGGCCTGACCTCCTCGCGCTGCACCAACGAAGAAGCCTACCTGGTGCAGAAACTGGTACGCGCCGCGTTCGGCAACAACAACGTCGACACCTGCGCGCGGGTCTGCCATTCGCCGACCGGCTACGGCCTCAAGGTCACCCTCGGCGAATCCGCCGGGACGCAGGACTTCGACTCGGTGCTGGCCGCCGACGTGGTGCTGGTGATCGGTGCCAACCCCACCGACGGCCACCCGGTATTCGCTTCGCAGCT
>JBFKAF010000398.1:0-3869 GCA_041621735.1 Pseudomonas sp. | reverse complement strand
GGCCTGTACAACCACACCCACACCCTGCAGCTGCTGGAAGATGCCCGCTATCGCGCCCAGCGCGATGGCCAGCCACTGAGCTTCGCCATGCTCGACATCGACTTCTTCAAGAAGGTCAACGACAACTATGGCCACCCCATGGGCGACCGGGTGATCAAGAGCCTGGCGCTGTTCCTCAAGCAGCGCCTGCGCAAGAGCGACCTGATCGGCCGCTACGGCGGCGAAGAGTTCGCCGTGATCATGCCCAATACCAACGCCCAGGCCGCCGCTCATGTCCTCGACGAGGTGCGTCGACGCTTCGCGGAAATCCGCTACCCGGCGCAGCCACAGGACCTGTCCTGCACCTTCAGCGCGGGCATCGCCGAGCTGAACAACGACGTGGACGGCAAGAACCTCTCCAAGCAGGCCGACGAGGCGCTGTACGTGGCCAAGCATGGCGGGCGCAACCGGGTCGCGGTGTTTGGCGCCTGAACAGCCCGCAAAATCATGGCGGCACCCACGCCGTCATAATTTCGCAATGAAAACGCAATAACTTCAGCGCCTTAGGAGTCGCACCCGGTTATATCGGGCGCGGCCCGACACCGTTTCGTCATCGGTCGAGCCCTATGCGCCTGAAGTCACTTACCAACCTCAACACCCTGCTGCTGGTCACCGTCTGCATCGCCCTTGGCAGCACCCTCTGGTGGTCGCAACGCGCCCTGGAACGCCCCTACCTGCTGATGGAGCGTTACCTGAGCCTGTCCCAGCAGTTTCAGCAGGATGTCGCGGGCAATATCCAGGTCTACCTCGACAGCGGCGACGCCTTGCGTCACAGCCGCGCCCTGCAGGCGCTCGACGACCAGACGCAAGCCATCGATGCGCTGCCAGCCGAGCTGGGCGAGCCCCTGCGCGATAGCCTGGGCCAGCTACGCGCCTTCAGTGCCAGCCAGTTGCTGGCGGCCGGCAAGCTCGCCGGCGACCCGCAGGGCTTACTGATCCAGGCCGAACGGGAAGTGCTCGGCACCCTGGAACAGCTCGCGCACTACGTAGACAGCAGCGCCGCCATCGGCGCCAACGACTATCGCCCGGCGCTATTCGCAGCCGCGCAACACCTGACCCGCCTGGCCCACGCCCGCGCCAAGCTGGCCAGCAGCGGACGCAGCGAGCTGGCCGCCGACGTCGAGCGCGAACTGGCCGCACTCGAACAGCAGGCCCAGACCCTCGACGCCCTGCCTCTGCTGGGCGTGAGAGATGACAGCAGTTCCGCCAGTGCGGGCTTCGCCGACATGCTCGGCCTGGCTAATGACGCTGATGACGCTCAGGCAGAAGACCGCGGCATAGCGCTGAAGCGCGAGCTGATCAGCTTGACCCGCCGCTACCCGGCGGAATTGACCCGCACCCGCGCCCTGATCGAACAGCGCAGCGAGCTGGCCCAGGCCACCCGTGCGCAAATCGACAACGTACAGCAGACCCTTGCCGCCCTGGAGCCGGCCGTGCGGGCCGAGCACGGCCGCATCCAGGGCGAAGTGCGCCTGATCCAGGGGCTGATGATTGGCCTGATCCTGCTGATCGCCCTGATCATCGACACCCTGCAGCGGCGCCTGACCCGCGTCCTCAATCACCTGGCACCGGCCCTTTCGGCCTGGGCCCAGGGCGATTTCGGCGAAGACATCCGCCTGGCCTCACGCACCCGCGAACTGCGCGATATCGAGTCCTCGCTGAATCACCTGCGCGCCTACCTGGTCGACCTGGTCGGTACCATTCGCCTGCATGCCGAGCAGGTTGCAGGCTCCAGCCGCACCCTGGCCGACCTCAGTGGCGGCCTACATACAGGCGCCGAACGCCAGGTCGGCGATACCGCGCAGATCCGTGACGCCCTCGGCGAACTGCAGGCGAGCATCCAGCAGGTCGCCGGCGACGCCAGTCAGGCCGCCGACGCCAGTCGCGACGCCGGGCGCGCCGTCGAACAAGGCCAGCACGTGATCGGCCAGAGCCTCAGCGGCCTGCACGCGCTGGTCGATGAAGTGCAAGGCAACGCCCAGGCCATCGAGTCCCTGGCGGAGGAAACCGCGACCATCGGCACGGTACTGACGGTGATCCGCAGCATCGCCGAACAAACCAATTTGCTCGCCCTCAACGCCGCCATCGAGGCCGCTCGCGCCGGCGAGATGGGGCGCGGTTTTGCCGTGGTCGCCGAAGAGGTGCGCTCACTGTCGCAACGCACCAGCGGTGCCACCGAGCAGATTCAGGAACTGATCGGTCGCCTGCAGCAAGCCGCCCGACAATCGGTAAGCGCCATGCGCGCCCAGGTCGAACACGCCGAAGCGACGGCGGGCCAGGCCGAGGCCGCCGACGGCGCCCTGGATGAAATTGTCGCGGCGATTGGCACTATCGCCAGCATGGCCGAACGGATCGCCGAGGCCACCGCGCAACAGAGCGGTGCGGTCGGCGAAATACGCGGCCATAGCGAACGCATCCACCAGCTCGGCGGTGACAACCTGGGGCGCATCGGCGAGGGGCGCAACCAAGGCGAACACTTGCTGCAACTGGGCGGCCAGCTGCACCAGGCGGTGCAGGCCTTTCGCGTATAAACCGGCAGGCGGGCAGGCCCACGCGGCCATGGCCTCCTTTCGTCGACCGAAAAAACCGCTTACAGCCTGGCCCATGCACTGAGGCACGCGGCTCCGTTATGATGGCCGGACTTCTGCTCGATGAGACCCCCATGCGCCGCTTACTCAGCCTGATCCTGCTGCTCATCGCCCTACCGGCCAGCGCCGGCCTGCTCGACAGCCGTCCGGCCGCGGCGCCGCTGGGCGCGGCACTGAACAATAGCGCGGACTTCCTGCACGTGCGCGAGGCCTTCAAGCTGAGCCTGATCGACAGCTCGGGCGACTCGATCAAACTGCGCTTCGTCGCCGCCGAGGGTTACTACCTCTACCAGCACCGTTTCAAGTTCGCCAGCGAGCCAGCCGACATGGGCCTGGGCGCCGCCCGACTGCCCGCCGGCAAGCACAAGACCGACGAGTACTTCGGCGACGTCGAGGTGTATTACGGCGTGCTGGATGTCGAGCTGCCACTGGATAAGCCCGTCACCCGCCCGTTCAACCTCAGCGTCACCTATCAGGGTTGCGCCGACAAGGGCCTGTGCTATCCGCCGGAAACCGAGCAACTGCGCATCGGCGCAGAGCTGCCCGGCGCGGCGGCCACGCCCGGCCCGACGAGCCCGGCCAACAGCTGGAACTGGAGCGACCTGGCGCTGTTCTTCCTCGCCGGCCTCGGCCTGACCTTCACCCCCTGCGTGCTGCCGATGCTGCCGATTCTCAGCGGCGTGGTGCTGCGCGGACAATTTGGCGGGCTGCGCAGCCTGAGCCTGTCACTGGCTTACGTGTTGCCGATGGCCGCCAGCTTTGCCGTCCTCGGCGCCTTGATGGGCGTGTTCGGTGCCAGCCTCAACCTGCAGGCACGCCTGCAGTCGGCCTGGGTGCTGGTGCCTTTCGCCACGCTCTTCGCGCTGTTCGCCCTGGCCATGTTCGGCGTCTACGAACTGCGCCTGCCCCGCCTGCTCAGCGAGCCACTGAATCGCTGGGCCAACAAGACCCATGGCGGCTCCCACACCAACGCGGCACTGCTCGGCGTACTCTCCAGCCTGCTGGTATCGCCGTGCGTGTCGGCGCCACTGGTCGGCGCCCTGCTCTATATCAGCGCCAGCGGCGACGCCCTCGGCGGCGGCTTGCGCCTGCTCGCCCTGGGCCTCGGCATGGGCGCGCCCCTGGTGCTGTTCGCCACCGGCGGCGGCGCCTTGCTGCCGAAGTCCGGCACCTGGATGATCGCCGTGCGCAACGCCTTCGGCGTGCTCCTGCTGGCGGTCTCCATCTGGCTGCTCGAGCGGG
>JBFKAF010000397.1:0-3874 GCA_041621735.1 Pseudomonas sp. | reverse complement strand
TTCGCTGATCTTCGGTCGGGTACTGATCGGCTATCTGCTCGACCGTCTGTGGCCGCCGGGTATTGCCGCGTTCAGTCTGGCCTTACCCGCTATCGGTTGCCTCATCTACCTCAGCGGCACACCGGACTTCGCCCTGCTGATGCTCGCCGCCGTGATGATCGGTTTCGGCGCTGGCGCGGAATTCGACATCGCCGCCTTTCTCGTTGCACGCTACTTTGGGCTACGCGAATACGGCAGGCTGTTTGGCGTACACCAGGGCCTGAACACCGTGGCCTCGGCGCTTGCGCCTTTGCTGTTCGCCTTGATGCTTAGCCGCACCGGTTCCTACACCTCGATGCTACTGTACTCCATGGCCTGCAGCCTGATTGGCCCACTGCTCCTGCTGACCCTCGGCCGCGTCCCGCATTTCGCCGCGCAGCCCATTCCGACCTCCGCCACAACCGCTTGATAGGAATCCGATCATGCCCACTCTCACCCTTATCGAACACAACGGCACCGCCCACCAGGTGACCGGAGAAATTGGCCAATCGGTCATGCAAGCCGCGATGTTCGCGTCGGTGCCCGGCATCCAGGCCGACTGCGGCGGCGCTTGCAGCTGCGCGACCTGCCACGCCTATGTCGACGACCAGTGGCTGGCGCGCCTGCCCGCCGCCGAAAGCACCGAGGCCGACATGCTCGAGTATGCCGTCGAGCGCAACGACAACAGTCGCCTGACCTGCCAGTTGATCATCAGCGAAGCGCTCGATGGCATGGTGCTACGCCTGCCCGCATCACAATTCTGAAGCCCGAACCCCGTTCGCGGCACGCTAACAATAAGAAGGAGGCTCCATGTCACTCGCTTCGGTAGTCATTGTCGGTGCCGGCCAAGCTGGCTTTCAGGTCGCCACCTCGCTGCGCCAGGCCGGCTACGGCGGGCGCATCAGCCTGATTGGCGACGAACCCGGTCTGCCCTACCAGCGTCCGCCGCTGTCCAAGGCCTACCTGCTCGGCAAGATCGGCGCAACCAACCTGCTGTTCCGCCCAGAGAACTTCTACACCGAGCAACGCATCGAGCTACGCCACGACCGCGTCACCGCCATCGATCGCCAGAACCGCCGAGTCCTGCTCGAGGACGGCGAAGCCCTGGCCTACGATCATCTGGTACTGGCCACCGGCGCGCACAACCGCCCCCTGCCGGTACCCGGTGCCGAGTTGGAAGGCGTATTCGGCATCAAGACCAAGCTCGATGCCGACACCCTGGCGCCGCTGGCCAAACAGGCGCGCAACGTGGTGGTGGTCGGCGCCGGCTTCATCGGTCTGGAGTTCGCTGCGGTGGCGGCGTCGCTGGGCTCGGCGGTGCATGTCCTGGAGCTGGGCGACCGACCGATGGCCCGCGCGGTCAGTCGCGAGATGTCCGAGTTGTTCAGCCAGGCACATCGCCGCTGGGGCGTGCACCTGGACTTCCGTCAGGGCCTGACCCGGGTGATCGGCGAGAATGGCCGCGTCACCGGAGTGGAAACATCCGATGGCCGCATATTGGATGCAGACCTGGTGGTCTTCGGTATCGGCGTGATTCCCAATACGCAACTGGCCAGCGAAGCCGGCCTGGACATCGCCAACGGCATCAAGGTCGATGCCAATCTGCTCACCTCCGATCTGCATATCTCGGCGATCGGCGATGCAGCCTGTTTTCCATGCCTGCAGAACGACGAACAGCCAACGCGCCTCGAGTCCGTACAAAACGCGGTAGATCAGGCGCGCACCGTGGCGGCCCGACTGATGGGCAAGCCGGCGCCCTATGTAGCGCTGCCCTGGTTCTGGACCGATCAAGGCGACATGAAACTGCAGATCGCCGGCCTCTCTAACGGCTATGACAGCACCGTGGTCATCGGCTCGACAGACAACGCGCAACTCTCGGTACTGTGTTTCCGCGGCGACCAGTTGATTGCGGTGGAGTCGTGCAATCGCCCTGGCGATCACCTGGCGGCGCGCAAGATCCTCTCCCGCCCACCCCAGCTCAGCCCGACCGAAGCGGCCGCGGCCGGTTTCGACCTCAAGGCCTGGGAAGCGGCCAACCGCGACTGACCTCCCCACTGCCGCGCCCTCACCGGGCGCGGCGCGCGGCCCAGGACAAACCTACGATCCCAAGGCAGCGACGGATGAACGCCAGTAGCAAATCCCTTCCAGTCGGCCTGTCGATCGTTTCGATCGTCTGCTTCAACTTCGTCTCATTTATAAGCAATGGACTGCCACTGGCCGTGCTACCCGGCTATGTGCTGAACACTTTGGGCTTCGGCAGCACGATGGCCGGCCTGGTGATCGGCCTGCAATACCTGACGACCCTGCTGTCGCGTCCGCTGGCCGGACAACTTGCCGACCGCTTCGGTGCCAAGCGCACGGTGATGACGGGGCTGGCCGTGCTTAGCGTCAGCGGCCTGCTGACCGCGCTGGCGATCATCCTGCCGACTTCTCCCTGGGTCGCCCTGGTACTGTTGATGGCCGGCCGCATCCTTCAGGGCATCGCCTCGGCCCTGATCTCCACGCCCAGCTGCACCTGGGCCATCGGCCTGCATGGCCCGTCACGCACGGCACAGATCATGTCCTGGAACGGCATCGCCGCCTATGGCGGCACCGCCATAGGCGCGCCACTCGGCGTGCTGATCCGCGATCACCTGGGGCTCGCCGGCATCGGTATCGCTATCACCCTGCTCGGCTTCCTGCCCCTGCTGTTCGCCCAGACCAGGCGCCCCGCGCCCTTGCTGCCGGGCCTCCGGCTGCCGTTTAGCAGTGTGTTCATGGCCGTGCTGCCCAACGGCCTGGCGGTCGCCTGCAGCTCGGCAGGCTTCGGCAGTCTGACCGCCTTCGTCGCCCTGTACTTCGACAGCCTGGGCTGGGGTAACGCGGCCTATTGCCTGAGCGCTTTCGGTGTCGCCTTCATCTTCGCCAGGCTGACCTCGCCCAATGTGCTATCGCGCTTCGGCGGCTACCGGGTGGTCACGGTGTGCATGGCCGTGCAAACCCTCGGGCTGCTGCTCGTCTGGCTGGCACCTTCGCCCCTGCTGGCGATCCTCGGCTCCGCACTGACCGGCCTGGGCGTTTCCTGGGTCTATCCGGGGCTGGCGGTGGAAACCCTGGCGCGCACACCGGAGGCCAATCGCAACTCGGCCCTGAGCACGCTTTCGCTGTTCTTCGATCTGGCGGTGGGACTGGCGGGGCCGGTGATGGGGCTGATCGTTTCCGGCTTCGGCCTGGCCCAGGTGTTTTTCTGCTCGGCTCTGCTATCGGCCATTGGCTGGGTGCTGGTGCTGAGTCTTCATTGGCGTCAGCCAGCAGCCCGAGCTTGAGGCAACCCTAGTGGCCTGTTTGGTTAATTCCATTAGTCAATTTCGGCGCCTGAGGCCCTGATACTGCGTTGCCGCTCCTCGCCATAGCCCTGCTATGACTCATCGCAGCGCCTTGTCTCAGAACCTCAGGCATCCGTACTCGAGTTAACCAATTAGCCGCACAGGCCACTAGCAGGCCGTGGAAACCTAGACGGGGCAGCCGAGGCGAGGCTGGTTTTAACCCAGTATTGCCAACGCAGGTAGTTCTTCAACGGCCTGCCAGCGCTTGAGCGTGCCCCTGGAAAAACCAGGGGCTACTCGGGATCGGCGCATCGAGCGCCACGACCAGGTCATGACTGGCCGCGCGCCGCGGGGCCCGACGGCCATAGAGGTCACGCGCAATCCAGCAACGCGCCCCCGGTTCTGCCGATCAAGCTTTGATGAAATAACGCACCGACAGCCTGCCGCCCTGGAAGCGGTACAGTTCGATGGTCTCGATACCACCACTGCCATCACGTAGCGCGTTGCGATGATGGCAGGCGGCCTCCTCGCCGTTGATGATGGTTTCCTTG
>JBFKAF010000396.1:0-3901 GCA_041621735.1 Pseudomonas sp. | reverse complement strand
TCGATGACGAAGTTGGCGGCGTTCCACAGCTTGTTGCAGAAGTTGCGGTAGCCCTCGACCCGGCCCATGTCGAACTTGATGTCGCGGCCGGTGGAGGCCAGCGAGCAGTTGGTGAAGCGCAGGGCGTCGGTGCCGTAGGAGGCGATGCCTTCGGGGAACTCGGCGCGGGTCTGCTTGGCGATCTTCTCGGCCAGTTTGGGCTGCATCATGCCGCTGGTGCGTTTGGCCAGCAGGCTGTCGAGGTCGATGCCGTCGATGATGTCCAGCGGGTCGAGCACGTTGCCCTTCGACTTGGACATCTTCTGGCCCTGGCCATCACGCACCAGACCATGCACGTAGACGGTCTTGAACGGGACTTGCGGGGTGCCGTCCTCGTTCTTCACCAGGTGCAGGGTGAGCATGATCATCCGCGCGACCCAGAAGAAGATGATGTCGAAGCCGGTGACCAGCACGTCGGTCGGGTGGAACGTCTTCAGCGCTTCGGTCTGCTGCGGCCAGCCGAGGGTGGAGAAGGTCCACAGGCCGGAACTGAACCAGGTGTCGAGGACATCTTCGTCCTGACGCAGGGCAACATCGGCACCAAGATCGTGCTTGGCGCGCACTTCGGCCTCGTCACGGCCGACGTAGACTTGACCGGCCTCGTCGTACCAGGCCGGGATGCGGTGGCCCCACCACAGCTGACGGCTGATGCACCAGTCCTGGATGTCACGCATCCAGCTGAAGTACATGTTCTCGTACTGCTTGGGCACGAACTGGATTGCGCCGTCTTCCACTGCCTTGATCGCCGGATCGGCCAGCGGTTTGGTCGAGACGTACCACTGATCGGTCAGCCAGGGCTCGATGATGGTGCCGGAGCGGTCGCCTTTCGGCACCTTCAGGGCGTGGTCGTCGATCTTTTCCAGCAGGCCGGCGGCGTCGAAGGCGTCGACGATGCGCTTGCGCGCCTCGAAGCGGTCGAGGCCGGCGTAGTCGGCCGGCAGGCTGCCGTCGACCGCATCGTTGAGGCTGCCATCGACATTGAACACCTGGGCGCTGGCCAGAACGGCGGCGTTCTTGTCGAAGATGTTGATCAGCGGCAGGTTGTGGCGCTTGCCGACTTCATAGTCGTTGAAGTCGTGGGCCGGGGTGATCTTCACGCAGCCGGTGCCGAACTCGGGGTCGCAGTAATCGTCGCCGACGATGGGAATGCGTCGCCCGACTAGCGGCAGCTCGACGAAGGTGCCGATCAGCGCCTGGTAGCGTTCGTCATCCGGGTGCACGGCCACGGCACTGTCACCCAGCATGGTTTCCGGGCGAGTGGTGGCGACGATCAGGTAGTTCTTGCCGTCTGTGGTGGTGTGGCCGTCGGCCAGTGGGTAGCGCAGGTTCCACAGGCTGCCTTTTTCGTCGTGGTTTTCCACTTCGAGGTCGGAGATCGCCGTGTGCAGCTTGGTGTCCCAGTTGACCAGGCGCTTGCCGCGATAGATCAGGCCGTCGGCATGCAGGCGCACGAAGGCTTCTTTTACCGCTTCGGAGAGGCCGTCGTCCATGGTGAAGCGTTCGCGCGACCAGTCCACCGAGCTGCCGAGGCGGCGAATCTGCCGGGTGATGGTGCCGCCCGACTGTTCCTTCCACTCCCAGACTTTCTCCAGAAATTTCTCGCGGCCCAGGTCGTGGCGGCTGATGCCGTCGGCGGCCAGTTGCCGTTCGACCACCATCTGCGTGGCGATGCCCGCATGGTCGGTGCCCGGCTGCCACAGGGTGTTGCGACCCTGCATGCGGCGAAAGCGGATCAGCGCGTCCATGATCGAGTTGTTGAAGCCGTGCCCCATGTGCAGGCTGCCGGTGACGTTCGGCGGCGGGATCATGATGGTGTAGGGCTGGCCCGAACCCTGTGGGGCGAAATAGTCGTTCGCCTCCCAGTTCTCGTACAGGGCGGTTTCAATGGCGTGCGGCTGGTAGGTCTTGTCCATGCGCGGCGGGACCCTTTTGACGGCTAATCGGAAAAGCCGACAAGTATAACGGTGAAGGTGCGCGGGACGTAAGGTGGTTTGTCTGGCATAGCCACGGCCGCGACAGGACCGTGCAGCAGCCACGCGGCCAAGGCCGCGTCGGCGCCTCAGGAGCGGCGCGGCGGCAACAGGCGCAGCAGGCGTGCCTCGAGGCGGCGTTTCAGCTCGGCTTCGATCTGCGGCACGAAGTCGTCGATCACATCCTGCAGGATAAGCGCGGCGGCGGCGCGCAGTTCATTGTCCAGGCGATTCAGTTCGGCGCTGCTGTTACGGCTCACCGCTTGCGCCAAGCTGCTGCGCAGCGCCTCGCTAGGCGCTGGCTGGGGTATGGGGTGGGGGACGGTGGGCGTCGTGACTGGGCTTTCGACCGCGGGCGTCAGGCTGGGCGCTGGGCTGACGATGTCGGATAGCAGAGGAATCGTGTCCGGATCGAGTGAGTCGGTCAGCAGCGGCGGTTCCAGGTTTTCATCGCCCAGCAGTTCGCGGATCGACTCGAGGTCGTCCAGCAGGTGGGCAGGTTTTTTCGGCGCTATTGGGTTGTCCATGGTGCTTACTAGAGTTCGACTCGTTGCGGATCATAGCCGCGCTGGCGGTAGTTACGAAAATTCTCCCGGCAGGCGGTCAGCAGCTCGGGTTGTTGGTTGACTATCTCGATCACTCGGCTGAAACGTTCGACGAAGGGCGAGATCGTGCTGGCGAGGTTGATCAGCACGCCTTGCTGGGCGCCTGGCTCATCATCCAGGCCAATCACCACGGGGGCCTGCGGGTCATCCTGGTGCAGGTTGTGCGGGATGAAACTCTCGGCCTTGAAGCGCCAGAGCTGTTCGTCGAGTGTGCGGCATTGTTCGGCATCGCTGCCGCGCAGAAACACCGGCAGGCCATGGCGCCAGGCTTTCATCGCCAGCTGACAGGCCGCGCGCAGGCGATCGCTCGGCGTAGCGGATGACAATACGTAAAACTCTATTCTGGGCATGACGGCTTCATCGGGTTTTCTGTGTGGGAACGGCCCGGTGCGTGCGAATCGCCACCAGGCGGCGTCCCCGCAGTGTCAGGCTCAGGCTTCGCTGCGATCCAGCAGGTACTGGGTCAGCAAGGGTACCGGGCGGCCGGTGGCGCCCTTGTCCTTGCCGCCGCTGACCCAGGCCGTGCCGGCGATATCCAGGTGCGCCCAGTGGTAGTTCTTGGTGAAGCGCGAGAGGAAGCAGCCGGCGGTGATGGTGCCGGCCTTGGGCCCGCCGATGTTGGCGATGTCGGCGAATGGGCTGTCCAGCTGCTCCTGGTACTCGTCGAACAGCGGCAACTGCCAGGCGCGGTCGTCGGCGCTGCGGCCGGCGTCGAGCAGCTGTTGCAGCAGATTATCGTCATTGCCCATCAGACCCGAGGTGTTGGCGCCCAGGGCCACGATGCAGGCACCGGTGAGGGTGGCAATGTCGATCACCGCTTGCGGCTTGAAGCGTTCGGCGTAGGTCAGGGTGTCGCACAGCACCAGACGGCCTTCGGCGTCGGTGTTGAGGATCTCCACGGTCTGCCCGCTCATGCTGGTGACAATGTCGCCGGGGCGAGTGGCGCGGCCGCTGGGCATGTTCTCGGCGCAGGCCAGCAGGCACACCAGGTTGATCGGCAGCTGCAGCTCCAGTACGGCGCGCAGGGTGCCGAACACGCTGGCGGCGCCGCACATGTCGTACTTCATCTCATCCATGCCGGCGGCCGGCTTGATGCTGATGCCGCCGGTATCGAAGGTCACGCCCTTGCCGACCAGGGCAAAGGGCTTCTCGGTTTTCTTGCCGCCCTGATAGTGCAGGACGATCATCCGTGGCGGTTGCTCGCTGCCCTGGGATACGGCGAGGAAGGCGCCGGCGCCAAGCTCTTTGAGCTTCTTCTCGTCGAGGATCTCGACCTTTAGGTTCTTG
>JBFKAF010000395.1:0-3914 GCA_041621735.1 Pseudomonas sp. | reverse complement strand
GATCGCCTGCTCGATGTGGTGTCCGAGGGCTTCGATGTTTCGCTGCGCATTCGCGCCGAACTGGCCGACTCCTCGCTGGTCGCGCGGCGCCTGGGCGAGGTAGAGCAAATCATCTGCGCGGCGCCCGGCTACCTCGAGGCGCGCGGCACGCCGCAAACAGTCGCGGACCTGCACGAGCATGACTACCTGGCCTATCGCTTGGCCGATCATCCAGGCCAGTGGAAACTCGAGGGGCCGCAAGGCAGCACCAGCATCGATGTGCGGGCACGCTTCTGCGCGGATAACAGCCTGATCCTCGGCGACATGCTGCTCGCCGGAGCCGGCATAGGGGCGCTGCCATCGTTCATCGCCAAGCCCCTGCTGGCGCGCGGCGAGTTGCTGCGCGTACTCCCCGAGCAGCAGTTCGCCAGACGCGGCATCTATGCGCTGTATCCCAGCAACCGCCATCTGCAGCAGAAAGTCCGGGTGTTTGTCGATTTCCTGGCCGAGGCCATGCTGACGGCATGAGCCTCACTCGCTAAGCATTACGGCGAGCGCCGAATTGCCCATCGTGGCCTGTTGCATGGGTTAGAGGAGTTGCGGGCGAGACCTGTGTGATCTTTGCGGTAGGCCACAGCCACAGCGGTTTCGGTCTGCCTAGGGGCTGAAATTCCATGAAGACTAATTCCTCGATTGCCTGCATTTAGGGCGCGAAGCGAGGTGCTTGTTGAGGCGTCTAGGGTTGGCTACGGACCGCCCTGAAGTCGGTAGCCTTCGGTACCAGGCTCGCCTCACAGGACGTACAACAAGATCGCCACAAAGTGCAGCAGGCTGCCGGCGATCACGAATAGATGCCAGATACCATGCCAGTGACGAAAGCGGCTGTCGTAGGCAAAGAAGATGATCCCCACGGTGTAGAGGAAACCGCCCGCCGCCAACCAGGCAAAACCCGCGGCGCCCAGCGCGGCGAGCAGCGGCTTGACCGCCACCAGGACAATCCAGCCCATCAGCGCATAGATCACGATGGACAGCACGCGTGCCTCGGAGCGCGGCTTGATCTCCTGCAGCATACCGATCAGGGCCAGCCCCCAGACCGTGCCGAACAGCGACCAACCCCAGGCGCCGCGCAAGCTCACCAGGCAAAACGGTGTGTAGCTGCCGGCAATCAGCAGGTAGATAGACAGATGATCGAGCTTGCGCATGACCACCTTCGCCCGCCCGCGCACGCTGTGGTAGAGGGTGGAGATGCTGTAGAGCAGCAGCAAGGTAAAGCCGTAGATCGCCACACTGACGATTTTCCACGGATCGCCGCTCAAACTGGCCAGCACGATCAACCAGAGCGCACCGACAAAGGCCAGCACAGCGCCGACCAGGTGAGTCCAGGCGTTGAGTTTTTCACCGTGATACATACGTCCTCCCTCCCCTGCAAAATGCCCATGGCCAGGCTGACGGTCCCAGCCCTGGCGATCCTGGCTGATTGTCCCCTATCCGCGCGTGCAGGGCTGTCGACCCAGGCAATAAAAATCCCCGCCAGCAGGGCTGGCGGGGATTTTTATTGATGCAGCAGGGCGAGGTTCAGTTCAGCGTTGCCAAACCCAGTTGCTCGGCACAGTGCGCCAACGAGCGCTGCTGGCTGTCGGCGTAGAGCGCCAGCTCATCGAGTACCGGCGCGCCGAGGTCGCGTTCGAACGCCTCGCGACTGGACGACTGCGCGTAGCGGGCTGACGATTGATCGCCCAGGTTTGACTGGAAGATCCCGGCGGCGCTGACCGGCAGGAAGTCCTCGTAAACCAGGGGCTCGCAACGCAACTGGCCGGCCGCAAGCAGTGCCTCCAGACCAGTTGCCAGCTCGCCCCTGGCCTTGGCGGCCAGGCCCTGGTCGCTGACGAAGTAGCGAAAGTAGGCCAGCCCCTGCCGACGCAGCTCGTCAGGCTGATCCGGAAAATCGGCGAAATGCTGGTTGAGCAGCTGCATATAGCTCGCGGCGTTGTCCTCGTTCGGCGCGCCCTGGCTGGCCTCACGACTGGCGTTGAGCAGCCGGTCATACAGTGCACGGCCTGTGCCGGTCAGGGCCACGCCACGCTGCTCGATCTCGCCGAAACGTGCGCTGTGGCTGCCGAGCGCCAGGCTGCCGTCCGCCTCGATAAAGGCCACCGGCTCGCGCAAGGCCTTGAAGCTGGTCTGCCGCAGCAGGATCGCGCAATGGCGCGGCGGCGGACCTTCGACCAGCGCTTTCGGGCTGATGCCGCGCCCCGGCATGGCAGCCTGTACCGCGTCGATATCCAGGGTGCGCGGGGTCAGGTGGTTGATATGCGGGCCCTTGAAGGCCACCACATCGGCGATCAGCCGGTGCTGGTCGCTCAGCTGCTGGTACTGCGCCGCGCTGACGGTGGCCTCGCGGTGCCAGCGGAAGGTCTCCAGTGCCTGCTCGACGAACTCCGCCGCCTCGTCCGGCTCGAGACCGCCGACCCGCTCGGCCTGCTCGATCAGTTGCAGCGCGCGCGGGGTGAAGATGCTGCGCCGAGCGAGAATAGTTGCCGCCAGTTCGCGCAATTGCAGGTTCTCGATCAGCTCCAGACGCAGCAACGAGGTGAACACGCGGAACGGGCTGTGTTGCAGCGAGGCTTCGTGGATGGCGCGAAACGCCGTGGAATGCACCGGCACCCCGGCGCACGCCAGGTCGTAGTAGCCCACCGGGTACATGCCCATGATCGCAAACAAGCGGCGCATGGTCGCCAGCTCGGCGGCGCTGCCCAGGCGGATGGCGCCGTGGCGTTCCATGTCGAGACGCTCGAGCTCGCCGGTCAGGCGCAGCCTTTCGGCGAGCGCCGGGTCCTGCTCCAGGGTGCGCCGATTGACCTCGCCGACCAGCTCCAGCAGCGTGCCATAGAGCGGCACCTCGGCCTTGTACAGGGCGGACATGGCGCGGGAAAACTGCGCACGAATCTCATCGGGATGAACCAACGCATCCGGGTTGACGGTCGCTTGAACGCTCATGGAAATTCGACTCCTTGCATCGCCTGATCGCAGTGACTGGCAGCCTCCCCAGGGGCTTGGCATTCCAGTCTTTCATGCGAAACATTCTGGCGAGCCGGAAAGGCGCTTTCAAACGACTATTCCTCTGCTGGTCATTCCCTAAACGAATCAATGGAAAACAGAACCGGGGTGTCCGCCATCCCGCTACGCCCTCGTCATCCATCGTGCTAGTGCTGCATCGCCTGCTTCTGGCACAGGCGGGCGATCATCACATCAAGCCAGCTCGGCCAGGCAATGCTCGAAAATGTCGAAGCCTTCCTCCAGTAATTCGCGTTCGCAGGTCAGCGGCGCCAGCAGGCGGATGATGTGTCGGTGCTTGCCACTGGGCATCAGCAACAGACCCTGCTGGCGGGCGTTGCCGAGCAGGCTGGCGAGACGCTCGCTGCCCGGTCCACCCTCGGCGCCAAGCAGTTCGATGCCGCGCATGGCGCCGACTCCGCTCAGGCGACCGATGGCACCCGCCCAGGGCGCGCGCTGCCAGGCCTGATGACGCGCGCGAATGGTGCTCTCCTGCAACTCGCCCCAGGTCGCCAGGTTGGAGTCGCTCATTTCCTCCAGGCTGACCAGCGCGGCGGCGCAGGCGAGCGGGTTGCCCGAGTAGGTGCCGCCCAGCCCACCCTTGGGCAGCGCGTCCATCAACTCACGACGACCGACCACCGCGGCCAACGGCAGGCCGCCGGCCATGCTCTTGCCCAGCAGTAGCAGGTCCGGCTCGATACCCAAGCGACTGAAGGCAAAACGCTGACCGGTGCGCCCGAAACCCGACTGGATCTCGTCGATGATCAGCAGGATGCCGTGCTGGTCGCAGAAGCGCCGCAGGTCTTGGGCAAAGCCGGCGTCGAGGGCCTGGAAGCCGCCCTCGCCCTGCACCGCCTCGACGATAAAACAGGCCACCTCGG
>JBFKAF010000394.1:0-3922 GCA_041621735.1 Pseudomonas sp. | reverse complement strand
GCACCGAACCGGCCGAGCCGGAACCGACGATGACGTAATCGAAGACCTGATCGAAGACTTGCTCGTTCATGGCATGGCTCCTTCGCCTCAGCGTCCGGCGGTGGCGGGATCGTCGGGCATCCTGGTCTCGCGGCCAGGCATCTCCCGTTGGGTGTGCAGGAAGAACATATGGCGTTCGTATTGATCGAGAATGTCGCCGATCACCTGCTCCTTGGTGTAGCCGGCCAGGTCGTAGCCCTGGCCGCCCTCGCCGATGTGCACTTCCTGGCGGTAATAGTGCGAGCCCGCGCCGGTTGCGCGCATGGCGAACGCCGGCATGGCGCAGCGACGTGGCCATATCTGGTAAGTGAAGTCCTGCTCGCCGCCCAGGTCCACGTTCAGCTCGAGGTGCTCGTCTTCGCCAGTCACCTCGACGACCTCGACCTTGAAGCCCTTCTCGGCCAGCTCCTCATGGATAGACTCCATCGCCGGCTTGCCGACCTCGCGCAGGAAGCGTTGCACCTGTTCCTGGTTAGGGAAACTCATCGCGCGGGCCAGGCGCTGCCGCCAGTTGTGCGCGCCGCCTGCATCGAGCATGGTGCGCCCGGACAGGTAGCCGGCCATGCTGCCGCGATAGCTGTCTTCCTTGAGTCCTTCCACCTTCAAGGCCTTGTACAGCCCCAGCATCATCAGAAACAGTGTCAGCGCGAAGGGCAACCCCATGATCACCACGGTGCCCTGCAGCGCGCCGAGGCCGCCGGCCATCAACAAGGCCAGGGTCAACACGCCGATGATCGCGGCCCAGAGCACACGCATCCAGGCCGGGGCATCGTTGTTGGGGTCGCGCAGCACCGAGGTCAGGTTGGACAACACCAGCGAGCCGGAGTCGCCCGAGGTGACGAAGAAGACAATGGCCAGAATGGTCACCACCACCGTGGTCAAACCCACCCAAGGGAAACTCTGCAGAAACAGGTAAATCGACGAACCCGGATTGTTCATCGCTTGCACACCAAACTCCGCGACGCCGCTATCGGTCATCACCAGATCGATAGCGCTGTTACCCATGATCGACATCCACGCCATCATGAAGGTCAGCGGCAGGATCAGGGTGCCGGCGACAAACTGGCGGATGGTCCGACCGCGGGAAATGCGCGCCAGAAACAGCCCCACAAAAGGCCCCCAGGCGATCCACCAGGCCCAGAAAAACACCGTCCAGGCATTCAGCCAGTCGGTGGGCGGATTGAAAGAGTAAGTGTTCAGCGACAGGCTGGCGAAGTGGCTGATGTAATCGCCAACGTTCAATACCAGGGTGTTGAGCAGGAACAGGGTTTTACCGGAGAACAGCACAAACAGCAGCAGGAGCATGGCCAACAGCATGTTGAACTCGGACAGGCGGCGAATGCCCTTATCGACCCCGGTTACCGCCGAAATGGCGGAAAACACCACGATCAGCACCGCCAGCAGCGCCTGGGTGAGCGTGCCCTCGGGAACATCGAACATATAGTTGAGGCCGAAATTGAGCTGGATGATGCCTATGCCCAGACTGGTCGCGATGCCGAAGACCGTGCCCAGCACGGCGGCGATATCCACCGTGTGGCCGATGGCACCGTTGATGCGTTTGCCGAAGATCGGGTACAGCGCCGAGCGGATGGTCAGCGGCAAACCATGCCGATAGCTGAAGAAGGCCAGCGACATGCCGACCAATGTGTATACCCCCCAGCCCGAAACGCCCCAATGCAGGAAGGTCAGCTCCATCGCATGGCGAGCGGCCTCGACAGTACCGCCCTCGCCCACTGGTGGCGCCAGAAACTGGGTAACCGGCTCGGCGATGCAGAAGAACAACAGATCGATGCCGATCCCGGCGGAGAACAGCATGGCCGCCCAGGTGATCATATTGAAGTCGGGCGTCGAGTGGGCCGGACCGAGCTTGAGACTGCCGAAGCGCGACAGGCCAATGCAGATGACGAACAGCAAATACGCCACCACCGAAACGAAATACAACCAGCCAAAGGTGTCGGATATCCAGGCCAGGATGCTGTTGATCACCGCACCAGCCGACTGGGTAAACATCATGGTCCAGAGGGCGAAGGCCACGATGCCGATGGCCGAGCCGTAGAAAACGATAGGGTTGATGCGGTCTTTTGGCTCTTCCGGAGTCGCCTGCGGGCTATCGGATTGGTTCGACATGCCAGTCTCCTTGGGAAAAAGCCCGTGCCCTGCAGCCCAGGCATTACCAGCAGTTTCCAGGGCCGATCGGCTAACGGAGGCACACAAAAAACGCGCCAGACGACTGTCCGGTACCAGACATAACGATAGTCAAGATTATCCAGCCCTGGTGGATGGCGCGCAGACGTGTGAGGGGTTGCTAGCGCCAGCCGCTGCTAGCAACGCGTTAATTTGCCAACCCGGCGCAGGACTCAGGGGCCTGGGCAGTATCTGTCTGCTGCACGCTCGGCTCAGCGCATGCAGTGATAGCCAGCAAGGTCCGGCGCGCGGGCCAGGCGACACAACGTCAGGCTTGAGCCCTGCACAGCGCTTCGGGCAGACTGCCAGCATCCTTATCCAAGGCGAACCAACATGGACGTGGGCAAAACCCTCAAAACCGGCAAGAACGGCAGCAAGCGCCTTGTCGAAATCTATGGCGACGATCTGGTAGCCGTGCGTTACCGCCTCGATTCCGAACCTCAACTCAGCTACCCCAGCGTCGAACTGAACATCGAAGCATGATGGTCAGATATGGATACGCGATGCCTACATGTGGACACCGTTACCAGATATGGAAACAGTGGTCATATGTAGGCATGTCGCATAATTATAGTTATGTTCTTATCCAATAAGGCGTCGTCAAAATGTCTCACTCAGAAACAAACTGTCTTTGTGGTGCTGTAAAAATTACCGCAGAAGAAGTCAATCCTAAATTTACAGTATGCCATTGCCAGTCATGCAGAACGTGGGGCGGCGCACCATTTTTTGCCGTTAAGTGCGGCACTAAAGTTAAAATTGAAGGGAATGATAAAGTTAAAACATATGAGTCATCGCCTTGGGCGTCTCGCGGGTTCTGTATAGAGTGCGGGACTCATTTGTTTTATAAATTTAAAGAAAGCGGCGAATATAGTATGCCAGTAGGCATGTTTCCAAACCTGAATGACTTGGAAATGGATATGCAATATTTTGTCGACATACGACCAAGCTACTATTGCTTTTCAAACAAAACAAAAGAGATGACAACAGCTGAGATAATGGCTCATTTCGCACCAAAAATGTAAACGCACACATAATAATGCGCATATGAACTCTCCTCGCAAGCGGTGAGTAACGCTTTTTCTGCCCTGTCGTCAGTGCGCTTGCATTCCTATATCCGGCCTGTGCGGGGCGTTATTGCCCTGGCCTCTCTGTAGTTCGCGCAATTGAAGCCTGCTGTCGATCCGCCGATCGACAGCAGGCTCCGCACATCAACAGCCCTACCCCTCTATCGCCGCCAGCGCCTGCTGCAGATCGCGGCGCAGGTCGTCGACATGTTCGATGCCCACCGACAGCCGCACCAGGTTGTCGCTGATGCCGATCTGTGCGCGACGCTCGGCGGGGATCGAGGCGTGGGTCATCTTGGCCGGTTGGCTGATCAGGCTTTCCACCCCGCCCAGGCTCTCGGCCAGGGTGAACAGCTGGGTGGCCTCGAGAAAACGCCGGGTGCCTTCGGCGTCGGTGGCCAGGTAGAGGGTGATCAGGCCGCCGAAACCACTCATCTGCCGCACTGCCAAGCCATGCTGCGGGTGGCTGGGCAGGCCGGGATAGAGTACCGAGGTCACCTGGGCTTGGCGCTCCAGCCAGGCCGCCAGCTCGGTGGCGTTGTCGACATGCCGTTGCAGGCGCAGCGCCAGGGTGCGCATGCCGCGCAGGCAGAGGAAGCTGGAGAACGGATCGAGAATGCTGCCCACCGAGTTGT
>JBFKAF010000393.1:0-3935 GCA_041621735.1 Pseudomonas sp. | reverse complement strand
GGTTGATCCTCGAGCAAGCTGGTCAGGGTGTACTGACTGGGACGCTCCAGCGCGGTCAGGTAGATCGCCGGCTTGATCAACGAGCCAATCGGCCGCACCGCATCCAAGGCCCGGTTGAAGCCGGCAAAGCGCGGCTGGCGACTGCCGATCAACGCCTGGACCTCACCGGTTTCCGGGTTGCTCACGACCATCCCGGCTTCCACCTGATCCACGCCCTTGCGCCCAGACAAGCGTTTCAGCGAGTCGGCCAAAGCGCCTTCGGCCTTGAGCTGGATAATCGGATCGAAGCTGGTGAAGATGCGCAGCCCTTCTTCGGTCAAATCGGCCTCGCGATAGTCTTCGCGCAGCTGACGCTTAACCAGATCGAGGAAAGCCGGAAACGAGCTGTCGGCCAAGCTCCCACGGCTACTCACACCGAGCGCTTTCTGCTTGGCTGCATTGGCCTCTTCGGGTGTCACCACGCCCTGTTCGGCGAGAACGTCCAGCACCAGATTACGCCGTTCCAGGGCCCGCTCCGGGTTGCGCCGCGGGTTGTAGTAGGTAGGCCCCTTGACCATGCCGACCAGCAGCGCGACCTGATCGAGCTTCAGCTCGGCGAGCGGTTGGCTGAAGAAATACTGACTGGCCAGGCCGAAGCCATGCACCGCACGCTGGCCATCCTGACCGAGGAAAACTTCGTTGAGGTAGGCCTCGAGGATGTCCTGCTTGTCGTAATGCAACTCCAGCAGCACCGCCATCATGGCTTCGACGGCCTTGCGTGTGAGGCTGCGTTCGTTGGTCAGGTAAAAGTTCTTCACCAACTGCTGCGTCAGCGTGCTGCCGCCTTGGCGCAATTGCCCGGCCGTGGCGTTGACCCACACGGCACGGGCGATCGACTTGGGCGACACACCGAAATGATTGAAGAACTCGCGATCTTCGACCGCTACCAGGGTTTCCACCAGATAAGGTGGCACCTGCTCCAGCTTGATCAACAGGCGGTCTTCCTGGTGCGCGGGATAGAGCCCGCCAATCAGCAAGGGCTCCAATCGGGCAACCGCCAGGTTGCTACCGTTGGCGAGGCTCAGGCCGGCAACGTAATCGCCGGAAAAACGCACACGCACACGTTGCGAGGGTTCGCTGCTTTCATAGAACTGGAAACCGCGGGTGTGCAATTCGAGGTTGTTGCCGGCCACCGATACACCGCCAGGGCCATTGCCGGCGTTTTCCCGGCGATAGCCGAGGGCGTCCAATTCCTTGAGAAAATCAGTCTTGGCCAGCTTCTGGCCGACGAACAGTTCCAGCGGCCTGGCATAGACCTTGGCGGGCACGGTCCAGCGCTTGCCGGAGAATTTCTCCTGCACCACGGCATCGAGGTAAACCGCAAAGCCGGCGAGTACGACCAAACCGACCAGACCGAGCTTGATAGCCCAGCCCAGCCAGGGGCGCATGCCACGCGAGCGGCGTTTTGAACGAGAACGGGGGGATCGGGTACGAGTCATGGCGCGGCATTATACGCACTTTGCCTGGCACAAGCAGGCGCAGCCCAGCGGTTTGCAGAGCGGCCCGCAGCCGCCATAATGCCCGCCTCTTAAATTTGTTCGCATAGCCAAGGATCACCCGTGAGCCAAGCCCTGATTGCCGCCCTGCAAAACCCGGCCCTCTACCCTCACCCGGTGGACGGCTTCCAGGTCATCGAGACGCACATCTCCTGGGTCCTGCTGACCGGCCCCTACGCCTACAAGATCAAGAAGCCGGTGAATTTCGGCTTCCTCGACTTCACCGAATTAGCCGCCCGCGAACACTTCTGCAAGGAAGAACTGCGCCTCAATCAACGCCTGACCCACGATCTGTACCTGGAGGTCTTGCCGATCAACGGTAGCCTCGAGGCGCCGCAACTGAATGGCGACGGCCCGGTCATCGAATACGTGCTGAAAATGCGCCAGTTCCCCCAGGACCAGTTGCTGGGTGAGGTGCAGGCACGCGGCGAAATGAGCGAGGCGCACATCGACGCCCTGGCCCAGAGCATCGCCCGCTTTCATCGCAACGCCCCACACGTAGCCCCGGAGCATGAACTCGGCACACCCGAGGCGATCATGGCGCCGGTCAGGCAGAATTTCGACCAGGTCCGCCCGTTGCTCGCGGATCAGGCCGACCTGCAACAACTCGATGCCCTAGAGGCCTGGGCCGAAAGCAGCTTCGAGCGACTCAAACCGCTACTGGCGCAACGCAAAGCCGAGGGCTTCATTCGCGAATGCCACGGTGATATCCACTTGGGTAACGTCACCCTGCTCGACGGCCAGGTCACCTTATTCGACTGCATCGAATTCAACGAACCCTTCCGCCTGATCGACGTCGCTTCAGACGCCGCCTTCCTCGCCATGGACCTGGAAGACCGCGGCCTGAAGCCCTTGGCCCGACGTTTCGTCAGTACCTGGCTGGAGCACACTGGCGACTATGCCTCGCTGGAACTGCTGAACTTCTATAAAGCCTACCGCGCCATGGTGCGCGGTAAAGTCAACCTGTTCCGTCTCGGCCAGGAACAGGACGCGGTGCAGCGCGCAGTGATTCTGCGCCAATACCGCAGCTACGCCGCCCTGGCGGAAAGCTACAGCGCCATCCCTTCACGCTTCCTGGCCATTACCCATGGCGTCTCTGCGGTCGGCAAGAGCCAGGTTGCCATGCGCCTGGTCGAGGCGCTCGGAGCCATTCGCCTACGTTCGGATGTGGAGCGCAAGCGCCTGTTCGGCGAGCAGCAGGGCAGTGATCAAGGTCAATTAGGCGCCGGCATCTACAACCAGGACGCCAGCACCGCGACCTACCAACGCCTGCACCAACTGGCCGATGCCGCACTGCACGCGGGTTTCCCGGTGGTGATCGATGCTACCTACCTGAAACAGGCACAGCGTCAGGCCGCCTGGCAGATTGCCGAAGAAACCGGCGTGCCCTTCCTGATCCTCGACTGCCACGCTCCGGACGAGGTGATCGCCAGCTGGCTGGCCCAGCGTCAGGCCGCGGACCAGGACCCGTCCGATGCCACGCTCGACGTCATCCAGGCGCAGCACGCCAGCCGCGAAGCGCTCAACGACGACGAGCAAGCCCACAGCAAACGCGTCGAAACCCACCAAAGCGCCAGCCTGGATAGCCTGGTAGCACGCATTCGTCAGCGCTTGCCCGGACTGTAACAAGCGCAACACTCGAGTCAACCACGGCGAGCAGAGCTTGCCGTGGCTTCTATACTGGCTGGAAACCCTGCAATGGATAGCCCCCATGAGCCAGCCGCGCCAACTCGATTGCCCGCTCTACCGCCTGCTATATAACGAAGACATCAGCGGATTCAACAGCCGCAAACCGCAAGACGAGGAGATCAACCTCAGTGGCGGCGATTTTCGTGGCCTCGACTTCCGCGCCCTGAACGCCGAGCGCATCAATTTCAGCGACGCCTATTTCCGCGGCACCGACCTGCGCGGCCTCGACCTGCGCCAGGCACAACTGGAAGGCGCCAGCCTGGCTCATGCACAAATCTCAGGCGCCTACTTCCCCGCCGAACTCACTGCTGACGAGATACTCATGTCAGTCAACTTTGGCACTCGCCTGCGCTACCGCACCCGCTAACCATGAGCGAGATCCCCCAGCTGTTTGGCGCCCGCGCCAGTGCCTATGCCAGTTTTCGCCCCGAGTATCCGGACGCGCTGTTCCACTGGCTGGCCAATCACTGCCCCGAGCGCCAACGCGCCCTGGACATTGCCTGCGGCAACGGCCAGGCCAGTCGCCCACTACGCCAGTACTTCACACAGGTGCTGGCCTGTGATGCGAGCCTCGACCAGCTGCGCGCCGGCGAAGACTTCAGCGATATCGCATTGTTTGCCGCCAATGCCGAGGCACAACCGCTGGTCAGTGCCAGCCTCGACCTGATCGTGGTCGCGCAAGCCCTGCATTGGTTCGCCACGCCGGAATTC
>JBFKAF010000392.1:0-3942 GCA_041621735.1 Pseudomonas sp. | reverse complement strand
TTGGACAGGGCTTTGATCTCTTTGACAATGGCGATGGTCGCCTTGTCGATGCCGCGCTTCAGGTCCATCGGGTTCATGCCGGCAGCGACGGCTTTCAGGCCTTCGTTGACGATCGACTGCGCCAGAACGGTGGCGGTGGTGGTGCCGTCGCCAGCGTCATCGTTGGCACGCGAAGCGACGTCTTTAACCAACTGGGCGCCCATGTTCTCGAAGCGATCTTTCAGCTCGATTTCTTTGGCAACGGAAACGCCGTCTTTGGTGATGGTCGGAGCGCCGTAGCTCTTCTCGATGATCACGTTGCGGCCTTTCGGGCCGAGGGTCGCTTTTACCGCGTCGGCCAGGACGTTGACACCGGCCAGCATTTTCTTACGGGCGGAGTCGCCGAATTTGACTTCTTTAGCAGCCATGGAATTTGATCCTCAATTCTTTACGGTTAAACAGAAATTCGCGGGAATCAGGCTTCGACGACAGCGAGAATTTCGCTTTCGCCCATCACCAGCAGGTCTTCGCCGTCGACCTTGACGGTGTTGCTGCCGGAGTAAGGGCCGAATACCACTTTGTCACCGACCTTGACGGCCAGCGCACGAACTTCGCCGTTGTCCAGCACGCGACCGGTGCCCACAGCGACGATTTCGCCCTGATTCGGCTTTTCGGCAGCGGAACCCGGCAGCACGATGCCGCCTGCGGTTTTGGTTTCTTCTTCGCTGCGACGGATCACGACGCGGTCATGCAGAGGACGAAGCTTCATTGTCGATCTCTCCCAATAGGTTGGTTACATCGGCTGGTGTCTTCACCAGCGGGTTAGCAAAATCCGGCGGTGCCGGTTGCGCTGTGCCAGGCACAACGCTGAAGTCTGTTCTGCCGAGTCCGACAGAAAACCTTGCGGTGACCGCTACATAAGGGCGTACAAGGGGATTTCAAGGGCAAGTAGCGATTTTTTTTAGCGGAATCGAGTCCCGCAGTCGGCGCGTTGGCGGCCGTCACCTGGCGAACGGACACAGCCGCAACCCACCAAGCGCGCACTGGGTTCAAACAAGCTGAGACTAATCGCGGCGCTCGTATTCACCTTCCAGCACATTCGGTCGGGTCTGTCCCGAGCGTGCCGCCAGATCATCGGCAAAGGCCCGCTGACGCATGGCCTGCTCCTGGGCGCGCTGGCGCACCTTGTTGACCAACAGGCGGCGGATGAAGGGGATCAGACACAGCACACCGAGGATGTCGCTGATAAAGCCTGGCAATAACAGCAAGCCACCGCCAATCGCAATAAACAGCCCCTCGAGCACTTCCTGCTCTGGCAGCTCGCCACGGGCCAGCTTCTCCCGAGCGCGCCAAGCGGTGGCGACACCCGCGATCCGTAGTAGCACGCTACCGAGAAGCGCCGTGCCTATCACCAGCAACAAGGTAGGCAAGACGCCAATCGCGCTGCCGACCTTGATCAGCAAAGCCAGCTCGATAACTGGGAACAGTAGAAACAACAGCAGAAAAACGCGCATCAAGACATCCTTCGCGGAAGAAAGGCTTCCAATAAGAGTGAGATAGGGTGCATTGCGCTTAATTCAAGGCGCAGCGGCACCGCCGGTCGGCCAAGTCGCGGCGCGAGCCAGCTGAACCAAGGCTTGGCGCACCTCACCAGGACTGTTGCAGGATGTTGGAAAAGCCAGCCAGTACAGACCCTGACCGATACGCAGGTGAAACCCTTCATGGTCGATACCCACCAGCTGCGCTGGCACTTGCGTCGGCAGGCCGGCCAAGGCGACGTAATGCGCAATGGCGCTGGCATGGTCGGCGTTCATGTGCTCGAGCATGCCCACTTCCGCCTCACCAGCGAAATCATTGGCCAACGCCACCTGATCGAGCCAGTGAATCGCGCCGAAGCCGCCGATATAGCGCCAACGTACCGGCTCCAGCAGCCAGAAATCGAAATCATGGGCACGGTGGTAGTTTTGCGACTCGGGAAAATAGCGGTAATAACGTGCGGCCGCCGCCTCGATAGCGGTCTCGTCACACAACTGTCGCGCTTCGGCGAGCAGAGTGAGACGGCCAACCGCCTGCACGTCCTCGGCATCACGCTCACCGACCAGCAGCGAGCATTTGCTGTCCTGCTTGAGATTGTGGGTGTGCTGGGCAATCCGACTGATCAGGATCAGCGGCCAGCCCTGAGCGTCCAGGCAGTAGGGCACCACCGATCCGAAAGGGAAGCCTGGCATGGCTTTCGAGTGGGTGGATAGCACCCCACGGTATTCCTTGAGTAGCAATTCTCGGGCATGCTTGCCGGCTTTCACGCTCACCTTATGACTCCTCGCAAAGAATCCGTCATAAACGGACAGGTGCCTAGAATAGCGATTTCAGCGCGCCAGCGGGGCCAGACGAACCACATTGAGGGGCTACGCGATGCAACTGCAAGATAAAGTCATCATCATCACCGGCGGCTGTCAGGGCCTGGGCCGCGCCATGGGCGAATACCTGGCGGGCAAAGGCGCCAAACTGGCGCTGGTCGACCTGAACCAGGACAAGCTCGACGAAGCCGTGGCCGCCTGCCAGGCTCTCGGTGCCGAGGCCCGCGCCTACCTGTGCAACGTCGCCAATGAAGAGCAGGTGACCCACACGGTCGCCCAGATCGCCGAGGATTTCGGCGCCATCAACGGCCTGGTGAACAACGCCGGCATTCTCCGCGATGGCCTGACCATCAAGATCAAAGATGGCGAGATGAGCAAGATGAGCCTGGCCCAGTGGCAGGCGGTGATCGACGTCAACCTGACCGGCGTGTTCCTCTGCACCCGCGAAGTGGCGGCGAAGATGATCGAGCTGAAGAATGAAGGCGCGATCGTCAACATCTCCTCGATCTCCCGCGCCGGTAACATGGGCCAGGCCAACTACTCCGCGGCCAAGGCCGGCGTCGCCGCCGACACCGTGGTCTGGGCCAAGGAACTGGCGCGCTACGGCATTCGCGTCGCCGGTGTCGCGCCCGGCTTTATCGAAACCGAGATGGTCGCCAGCATGAAGCCCGAAGCCCTGGAAAAGATGACCGCCGGCATTCCGCTGCGGCGCATGGGCAAGCCGGCCGAGATCGCCCACTCGGTGGCCTATATCCTGGAAAACGACTATTACACGGGTCGCATCCTCGAACTGGACGGTGGTCTGCGCCTGTAAGCACAGCACTCGCCCAGAAAAAAGCCCTGCTCCTGCAGGGCTTTTTTCTGGCTGCAAAGCTAGGAGGCAGTTACCAGCCCACGCCGAAACCCAGGCTGTAGTGGGTCTCGTCCAGGTCACCCTCGGAGCCGCTGACCAGGTCTTTTTCCGCTTTCATATTCAACGAAGCCCAGTCGGTGACCTTGTAACGCAGGCCGACTTCGGCTTCCAGGGTGTAGTCGGCGACATTGGCCAGTGGCTTACCGACCTCTCCACTGCTGAACAGCTCGAAGCTCTTGCCGACCAGGTAACGGTTGTAATCCCACTTCATGCTCAGGGCATAGAAGTTGTCTTTATCACCATTGGCGAACTGGTAGTCGCTGCGGTTGAGCAGACCGGCCACGGAGAAGGCGCCCAGTTCGTTGTCCCAGAACTGGTAACCCGGACCTGTACCCACGGTGCGCTGCCGCTGCAGGTCTTCGATCTGATCGTGCTGGTATTCGGCACGCCCCTGCCAGAACCAGTGCTCGTCGAGAAAGCGGTCGAGGGCGTATTCGGCATTCCAGTTATCCGTGGCCACCACGCCGTCCTGGTACTCGCGGTCATAGCCGGCCTCGGCGTTGTGCCGCCACAGACCATGCCGCGCCTTGGTCTTGATATCCACGTCGTAGTCGTCGGTATCGTGTTCGGCGCGCTTGTAGTCCAACGCCGCGTCGATATTGCCCTTCCAGGTAAAATCCTCGACTAGCGGCTTGGGCTTCATGATCTGTTGGATGCTGGCCAGTTCGATGGTCCGTGGCGCCTCGCCGTTGG
>JBFKAF010000391.1:0-3973 GCA_041621735.1 Pseudomonas sp. | reverse complement strand
TCGCCGCCCCACTTTGCTCAGCTTCGCTACCTTTCAGGTTTTTCCAGCCTGGCCGGCAGTGTCCCGCATGGTGCGCACCGGCTTGCTGCTTTGCCGCCTTGAAACTGTCCGCGCCAATGACAGCGAGCCTACCCAGGCTTAGCCAGTGGCCTGCCGCAGGCCATGGTTTTTCCCTCGAGCAATCCTAGCCATCTTGCCTCCTGCCCACGCGGGACTTAGCCAAAGGAACAGCACCATGCACACCGAATCGCCAACCACCTCGCGGCCGTTCAACTTCTATTTGGGCTTCGGTATTCCGCTGGGCATTATGCTACTGCTGGCGGACCCGACGACCCTGGATTTCACCCTCGCCAACTGGGCCTACGACCAGCAGAGCGGCTTTATCGGCCGGCACAGTGCATTTCTCGAAGACATCCTGCATGACCGCGCCAAGCAGGCGGTGATCGGCATTGGCCTGCTGGCCATTCTCGGCTTCGTCCTGAGCCTGCTGAGCAGGAAGCTCCAGCACTGGCGCCGCCCCTTTGGCTACCTGGTACTGGCGATGGGACTGAGCAGCAGTATCGTCACGCCCCTGAAAGCCCTCAGCGGGGTGCACTGCCCCTGGAGCCTGAGCCAGTTTGGCGGCGAGGAGACTTACACGCCGCTGCTCAGCGAGCGAGCGCCTAGCCCCAAGCCAGGACGTTGCTGGCCGGGCGGCCATGCCGCCGCCGGCTTCTCGCTATTCGCGCTGTTCTTCGTACTGCGCGATCGGCGCCCGCGTGCAGCCAAGGCGGCGCTCTGCTTTGCCCTGGCGTTAGGCATAACCTTTTCGCTTGGACGCATGCTGCAAGGCGCACACTTTTTTTCGCACAATCTGTGGACCGCGCTTTTTTGCTGGGTGATATCCCTGGGCGCCTATCGACTGGTGCTCTATCGCACCGCGCCAAGCGCCGGTGACACTGTCAGCGCCCTGCCCGTGACAGCGGGCGCCACAGGCTAAGCCAAGCCAGCAGCACGCTGCTCGGGTCAGCCAACCGACGCGGCGACTCTGCCCGGCTGAGTCTCCAGGGACACCCGAAACAGTGCGGCCACCAGATCGGTCTGGGTGACGATGCCCAACAGCACGCCACGCTCATCCAATACCGGCACTTTATGCACGGCGCCATCGGACAACAGCTGTATCAGGTAGGTAATCGGCCAGTCCGGGCGGCAGCTCGGCACCTTGCGCTGCATCAGTTGCCCGACCTGTACCTGCTCGGCCTCGGGTCCAACCTGCATCGCGTCATGCAGATAGAGCATGCCGTGCAGCGTGCGCTGCGCATCGACCACCGGCATGGCGCTCAGCCGGTGGGCATGCAGCAACTCCAGGGCAGCGGCGACAGTAGCGTCCGGGGCCAGGCTCAACATGTCCCTGGACATGATGTCGACACAGCGCGTCTCACCGAAGCGCCGTCGATAAGCCCGCTCCTCGGTCTGCCGTAAGATTTCTTCCAGGTCGTCACGGGCGATATCCAGTAGTTCGCCGCGCGCGCTGAGCACCGCATCCAGGTCCTCGGGGGTGAACCCCAGGCGGTCACGCGGCGTCGGGTCGGCGGTCTTGTGCACGTTGCCATGTTCAACCGGACGGTGCGGGTAGCGGCGCCTGAGGGCGTTATTGAACAGCAGGGCAATCAGCAGCAGCCCCAAAACATTCAGTGCGACCGGGTACAGCACGAAGTGATAGCCGAGCCGGGTCACTGCCTCGCCGCCCAACACGGCGGTCAAGGCGATGGCCCCACCAGGAGGATGCAGGCAACGCAGGGCAAACATCGCGGCAATCGCTAAAGCACCGGCAACGGCAGCCGCCAGCGCGGAATGCCCCAGCCATTTGGCGCAGCTCACCCCCACCAAGGCGGCCAGCAAGCTGCCACCGAGCACCGACCAGGGCTGCGCCAGCGGGCTTGAGGGCACGGCAAACAGCAGGACGGCGGAAGCCCCCATCGGCGCGACCAGCCAGAGACTGGCACCGCCCATGGCCTGGCGACAAAACCAGCCGGTGAACAACAAACCGAGCAAGGCGCCGACACAACTCAAGCCCTGCTCGCCTCGACTGATGGCCATCGGGGCCGGCCAGAAGCCCCACAACCAGCCCTTAAAACTATTCACCGCTCACGCCCGCCTGTCTTCGCACCATTTCAGGGCGAGCAATATACCGTCCCCAGGCTCATTGCGGTCAAGTCACGACCGCTTAGTCCGGCCAGAACGCACGAATCCCCGCCACCCCTTGCGCTCCCACCTGCCATGCTCGCTCGAGTTCTGCCGGACCGACGCCGCCGAGCAGATAGGTCGGCTGATTGAAGCCCTGCAGCAACTCGCTCGCACGAGCCCAGCCGAGCGGCTGGGCCTGCGGGTGAGTGAGCGTCGCTTGCAGCGGCGACAGGGTGACGAAATCCACGCCCAGCTGCGCCGCCAGTGCCAGCTCGTCAGCCGAGTGACAAGACGCCGCCAGCCAGCGCTCGGTCGCTAACGGCCGTCCGCTGGTGGCCAGTTCGCGCAGCTGCCGGGCCGTCAGGTGCCAGCCGGCGGCGGGAAAGTCGCTCAACCATTCCAGCGGCCCCTTGAGCATCAGCTGCGCTCGTCCGGCGCACAGTCCTATGGCGTCCAGCGCCAGATCGCGGTACTGCGGGTCGAACAGCGCCGGGGCGCGCAATTGCAGCAGCGCGATACCGCTGTCCAGTGCACGCTGGATACCGCGCAATAATTCGGCGGGATCTAACCCATCCGGGGTAATCAGGTAGCGTTCGGGCAAACGCGCGGCGGCAACGATGGGCCGGTTGGCGGCCGGAAACTCATAGTCGGCCAACTGCCGCGAACTCACCCAGGCCAGCGGTTGCCCTTCTGCGCCATGCGCCTGACCAGCGAACGCCGAGACTTCCCAGACATCCAACAGCACCTGCTTGTCCGGGTAGTCGTGACGCACCTGAATCAACGGTCGCGCCACCGTCGGCCGAATACCCAGCTCTTCCTCAAGCTCCCGAGCCAGGGCCGCCTCAACCGTCTCGCCAGTTTCCACCTTGCCACCGGGAAACTCCCAGAGGCCGCCCTGGTGGGCAGCGTCCGCCCGTCTGGCAATCAGGATGCGTCCGTCCGCGCCGCGAATCACCGCAGCGACCACGTGTACGCGCTTCACCCCAGCTGCTCCTCGAGGGCCGCCTGATACCAACGCTGAAACGCCGGCCACTGGTAAACGCTATCCACATAGGCCGCCGCGACCTCGGGCAAAGCGACTCGATAACTGCGCAACCGGGCCGCCACCGGCGCAAAATAGGCGTCCGCCAGGCTGACATGGCCGAACAGGAACGGCCCGTCCTGGCCGAAGCGCTCACGGCATTCGGCCCACAGCGCGCAGATGCGCTGAATGTCGGCCTGGGCCTCTGCCGGCACCTCGGCCAGCGCCCGATCGCGCTTGAGGTCCATCGGCAGGTGCGTACGCAAACCGACGAAACCGCTGTGCATTTCCGCACACACGCTACGGGCCACCGCGCGGGCGTACTGACCACGTGGCCAGAGGTGGGCCTCGGGGAAGCGTTCGGCGAGGTATTCACCGATCGCCAGGGAGTCCCACACCGGCCCCTCCTCGGTTTTCAGCAGCGGCACCTTGCCGGTCGGCGAGTGCTCGCGGATACGCGCCTGGGTATCCGCGCGATCGAGCGCAATCACCTGCTGCGAATATGCTGCGCCGCTCAACTCCAAGGCCAAGGCCGCACGCAGCGACCAGGAGGAATAGCGCTTGTTGCCGATGATCAGGTTCAGGGACATGGGGTCGCTCCGTGCGTTAACCAGTGAGGACAGCTCAGTCGACGGTAAAAGGCGGCCCTGCGAATAGCAAATCCCCGTTGTTCATGGGGCCATGAGCAACGGGAATAGCGACGGCGTTACAGCGCTGGCACCCCGATCAGGTGCGGTATTCGGCGTTGATCTTCACATACTCGTGGGACAGGTCGGTGGTCCAGAT
>JBFKAF010000390.1:0-3974 GCA_041621735.1 Pseudomonas sp. | reverse complement strand
GCAAATTCCCGTTGTTCATGGGGCCATGAGCAACGGGAATAGCGACGGCGTTACAGCGCTGGCACCCCGATCAGGTGCGGTATTCGGCGTTGATCTTCACATACTCGTGGGACAGGTCGGTGGTCCAGATGGTTTCGCTGCAGCTGCCGCGCCCCAACTCGATGCGGATGGTGATTTCCGCTTCGGCCATTACCGCCGAACCCTGCTCCTCGGTGTAGCTGGCCGCGCGGCAGCCGCGACTGGCGATGCACACCTCGCCGAGGAATACATCGATCTTGCTCACGTCCAGCTGCGCCACCCCGGCACGCCCGACCGCCGCGAGAATCCGTCCCCAGTTCGGGTCGGAGGCGAACAGCGCGGTCTTGATCAGCGGCGAATGGGCCACGGCATAACCGACGTCCAGGCACTCCTGATGGGTCGCCCCACCATTGACCTGCACGGTGACGAACTTGGTCGCGCCCTCACCGTCGCGCACTATGGCCTGGGCCACCTCCATGCACACCTCGAACACCGCCTGCTTGAGCGCGGCAAACAATGCCCCGCTGGCCTGGGTGATTTCCGGCAACGCCGCCTGACCGGTGGCGATCAGCATGCAGCAGTCGTTGGTCGAGGTGTCGCCGTCGATGGTGATGCGGTTGAACGACTTGTTCGCCGCATCGCGCAGCAGGTCGCGCAGCACGCCCTGAGCGACCTTGGCGTCGGTGGCGATATAGCCGAGCATGGTCGCCATGTTCGGCTTGATCATTCCCGCACCCTTGCTGATGCCGGTGACGGTCACCGTGACGCCGTCATGCACGAACTGACGGCTGGCGCCCTTGGGCAAGGTGTCGGTGGTCATGATGCCCACGGCGGCCTCGGCCCAATGGTTCTCCGCCAGGTCGTCCAGCGCGGCCTGCAACGCGCCCTCGATCTTCTCCACCGGCAACGGCTCGCCGATCACCCCGGTGGAGAACGGCAGCACCGCGCTTTCCTCGACTCCGGCCAACTGTGCCAGCGTGGCGCAGGTGCGCGCGGCATGCTGCAAGCCAGGTTCACCGGTGCCGGCGTTGGCGTTGCCGGTGTTGGTCAACAGATAGCGCACGGCACCCTGTACGCGCTTCTTGGCCAGAATCACCGGGGCCGCGCAGAAGGCGTTGAGGGTAAATACGCCGGCGACGCTGGAGCCCTCGGCGCAGCGCATCACCACCACGTCCTTGCGCCCTGGGCGCTTGATGCCGGCCGAAGCGATGCCCAGTTCAAAACCTGGAACCGGGTGCAGGGTAGACAGCGGGCCAAGACCTACAGCCATAAAGAACGCTCCTTGAAGTAATAAAACGTCGTATCGCCTGGTATGTGCACATTCGATGGCAACACCGATGGTAAAACGCCGCGAGCGGTTAAACCGTTCGCGGCGTCATCCGGGCGGGGCCAGCATAGCCCAAGCCCATTCCCGTACTACCTGTACGGGCCGCTCGATCAGCTGATCTGACCGTGGCAGTGCTTGTACTTCTTGCCGGAACCACAGGGGCAAGGCTCATTGCGCCCCGTCTTCTGCTCGCTACGCACCGGCGCCGCGGCTACCGCCACATCACCCTCTTCGGCGGCGCCGACAGGCTGATCCAGCGCCGAGGTCTGGGCATGCTGGAACTGCATGCGCTGAGCCATGGCCTCGGCCTCCTGGCGCAGACGCGCCTCTTCCTCGATCGGGTCTTCGCGGCGTACCTGGACGTGGGACAGCACGCGAATGGTGTCGCGCTTGATCGAATTGAGCAGCTCCTGAAACAGGGCGAAGGACTCGCGCTTGTATTCCTGCTTGGGATTCTTCTGCGCATAACCACGCAGGTGAATGCCGTGACGCAGGTGATCCATGGTCGACAGATGGTCCTTCCACAGGTCATCGAGCACGCGCAGCAGAATCTGCTTCTCGAAGGTCCGCAAGGCTTCGGCGCTGGCCAGGTCTTCCTTCTCGGTGTAGGCCACGATCAGCTCTTGCAGAATCCGCTCGCGCAGGGTTTCTTCATAAAGCTTGTGGTCATCGTCGAGCCACTGCTGGATCGGCAACTTCAGGCTGAAGCCGCTGAACAGCGCGGCTTCCAGACCGGCAATATCCCACTGCTCGGGCAGGGACTGCGGCGCGATGTGTTCGTTGATGGTGGCGTCCAGCACCTCCTGACGGAAGTCGACGATGGTCTCGCCGATATCGTCGGCCGCCAGCAAGGTATTGCGCATGTGATAGATCACCTTGCGCTGCTCGTTGGCCACGTCGTCGAACTCGAGCAGTTGCTTACGCATGTCGAAGTTACGCCCTTCGACCTTACGCTGGGCCTTCTCGATGGCGTTGGTCACCATGCGGTGCTCGATCGCTTCGCCGGCCTGCATGCCCAGGGCCTTCATGAAGTTCTTCACCCGATCGGAGGCGAAGATGCGCATCAGGCTGTCTTCCAGCGACAGATAGAAGCGACTGGAACCCGGATCGCCCTGACGACCGGAACGACCGCGCAGCTGGTTATCGATACGCCGCGACTCATGCCGCTCGGAGGCGATCACGTGCAGGCCGCCGGCCTCGATCACCTGCTGGTGACGTTTCTGCCAGTCGGCCTTGACCTGAGCGACCTGCTCGTCGGTCGGACTCTCCAGCGCCGCCACTTCGACTTCCCAGTTACCGCCCAGGAGGATATCGGTGCCGCGACCGGCCATGTTGGTGGCAATGGTCAGCGCGCCCGGACGACCGGCCTGGGCAATGATCTCGGCTTCTTTTTCGTGGAATTTGGCGTTGAGCACCTTGTGCTCGATGCCTTCTTTTTCCAACAACCGGGAAACGTATTCGGAGGTTTCGATGGTCGCCGTACCGACCAGGATAGGCCGGCCTTGGGCCTGGCATTCCTTGATATCGGTGATGATCGCAGCGTATTTCTCTTCCTGGGTCAGGTAGACCAGGTCATTGAAATCCTTACGCGCCAGGGGTCGGTTGGTCGGGATGACCATCACCGCCAGACCGTAGATCTGATGGAACTCGAAGGCCTCGGTGTCGGCGGTGCCGGTCATGCCGGACAGCTTGTTATACAGGCGGAAGTAGTTCTGGAAAGTGGTCGAGGCCAGCGTCTGGCTTTCGGCCTGAATACTCAGACCTTCCTTGGCTTCGATCGCCTGGTGCAGGCCTTCCGAGAGACGCCGCCCCGGCATGGTGCGACCGGTGTGCTCGTCGACCAGAATGACCTGATCGTTCTGCACTATGTATTCGACGTTGCGCTGGAACAGCTTGTGCGCACGCAGGGCAGCGTACACGTGAGTCAGCAGCCCCAGGTTGTGCGCGGAATATAGACTCTCGCCCTCGGCCAGCAGATCCACCTGAGTCAGCAGCTCTTCGACGAACTGGTGGCCCGCCTCATTCAGCTCGACCTGACGGCTCTTCTCATCGACCGAGTAGTGGCCCTCCTGAGTGACCACGCCTTCCTCTTCCTCGATATGTTGCTTGAGGCGAGGAATCAGCTTGTTGATCTCGATATACAGCTTGGAGCTGTCCTCAGCCTGACCGGAGATGATCAGCGGCGTGTGCGCTTCATCGATGAGGATCGAGTCGACTTCATCGATCACCGCGAAGTTCAGCTCGCGCTGGAACTTGTCCTCCAGGCTGAAGGCCATGTTGTCGCGCAGGTAATCGAAGCCGAATTCGTTGTTGGTGCCGTAGGTGATGTCCGACCGGTAGGCGGCCTTGCGCTGGGCATCGGTGACACCGTGCACGACGCAGTCGACGCTCATGCCGAGGAAATTGTAGATTTCCCCCATCCATTCGGCGTCGCGTTTCGCCAGGTAATCATTGACGGTGATAACATGGACGCCCTTGCCGGTCAGGGCATTCAGGTAAACCGGAAGGGTCGACATGAGGGTTTTCCCTTCACCGGTCTTCATCTCGGAAATTTTTCCTTGATGAAGGATAATCCCTCCAATTAATTGAACATCAAAGTGTCTTAAGCCAATTGTCCGCTTGGAGGCCT
>JBFKAF010000389.1:0-3982 GCA_041621735.1 Pseudomonas sp. | reverse complement strand
CCTGAGTAACTCGTCGTCCTCATCGCGTTTGTCTCACCCGAGCATTGGCAGCCACCTGAGCTTCACCGCATTGAGCGCAGTGGCTTTACTGCTGCTCTATGCGTTGTTGCGCGTCGCCTTGCTGGTCTATAACCGCGAACTGATCGGCGCCACGCCGGCGGCAACCTTTGTCGAGGCCTTTTACAACGGTTTGCGCTTCGATCTGCGTCTGGTGGTGTACGCCTGCGTGCCGTCGTTGCTGTCCTTGCTCAGCCTGCGCGCCATGGCCGCGCGGCGGCTGCAGCGCACCTGGCTGACCGGGTTCGCCAGCATCACCCTGTTCCTCGGCATCACCGAGCTGGATTTCTATCACGAGTTCCACCAGCGCCTGAACAGCCTGGTCTTCCAGTACTTCCAGGAAGACACCCAGACCGTCTTGAGCATGCTGTGGAACGGCTTCCCGGTCGCCCGTTATCTGCTGGCCTGGGTGATCGCCACCTGGCTGCTGGCCAAGCTGTTCAAGGGCCTGGACCTGCTCAGCCAGCCGCGCGTGCAAGTAACCAAGTCGCCTAGCCCGCGTGCGCCGGCCTGGTACTGGCGCGGCGGCGTCTTCGTGCTGTGCCTGCTGGTGGCGGTGCTCGCCGCGCGCGGTCATCTGCGTCAAGGGCCGCCGTTGCGTTGGGGCGATGCCTACACCACCGATTCGATGTTCGCCAACCAGCTCGGCCTGAACGGCACCCTGACCCTGGCCTCGGCCGCCATGGCCAGCTTCTCCTCGCACCGCGACAACGCCTGGAAATCCACCATGGCCGACGAGCAGGCGCTGGCGGCCGTGCGCAAGCTGCTGCTGACGCCGCACGATCGACTGGTCGATGCCGACAGCGCGGCGATTCGCCGCGACTTCACCCCGCCGGCCGATGGCACGCTGCCGATCCGCAACGTGGTGGTGATCCTCATGGAGAGCTTCGCCGGGCATTTCGTGGGTGCGCTGGGCGCCCCAGGCAATATCACGCCGAACTTCGACAAACTGGCCAAGCAGGGCCTGCTGTTCGAGCGTTTCTTCTCCAACGGCACCCACACCCACCAGGGCATGTTCGCCACCATGGCCTGCTTCCCCAACCTGCCGAGCTTCGAGTACCTGATGCGCACGCCCGAGGGCGCGCACCAGTTCTCCGGTTTGCCGCAACTGCTCAGCGCCCGCGACTACGACAACCTGTACGTCTACAACGGCAATTTCCAGTGGGACAACCAGTCCGGCTTCTTCAGCAACCAGGGCATGACCCATTTCATCGGCCGCGAAGACTTCGTCGACCCGGTGTTCATGGACCCGACCTGGGGCGTGTCCGATCAGGACATGTTCGACCGGGGCGCCGCCGAGCTGGCGCAGAACTACGGCGACAAGCCGTTCTATGCGCTGCTGCAAACCCTGTCCAACCACACGCCCTATGCACTGCCGGCCAAGCTGCCGGTCGAGCCGGTCAGCGGTTATGGCAGTTGGGATGAACACCTCACCGCCATGCGCTACTCCGATTGGGCACTCGGCCAGTTCTTCGACAAGGCGCGCAAGGCGCCGTACTTCAAGGACACTCTGTTTGTGGTGGTCGGCGACCATGGTTTTGGCAGCGATGAACAGTTGACCGAGATGGACCTGTTCCGCTTCAACGTGCCGCTGCTGCTGATCGCGCCGGGTATTCAGGAGAAGTTCGGCAGCGTCAACCATAGCGTCGGCACCCAGATCGACATAGTGCCGACCATCATGGGCCGCCTCGGTGGGGAAGTGCGCCACCAGTGCTGGGGCCGCGACCTGCTCAACTTGCCGGCCGGGGATCGGGGCATCGGTGTGATCAAACCGTCCGGCGGCGACCAGACCGTCGCCATAGTCACCCCCGAGCGCATCCTGATTCAGCCCAAGGACTTCGAACCGCGCCTGTACAGCTACCAGCTCGGTGCTAATCCGCAGGCCGAACGTGTGCCCGGAGACATCGATCCCGAGTTGCAACAGGCCCTCGAAGCCTTTCTGCAGACGGCCACCAAGAGCCTGCTGGACAACACCGCCGGGGTAGTGGATGGCATGCCGGCCAGGGCGGAATAAGGCGGCTTCCCGCTGACGCTGCGGCGCCGAGTATCGAGCTCTCCCGGGGCAGAGCGGCGCCGCACGTCCAGGGAACCGCCGCACGGCTGGCCCTGCGGCGCTGAGCTGCCTATAACTAAGGCATGGCCGATCGGCCGTTGCCTGGCGTCGCTGCAACCCCGGCCCCTGTGCCGAACGCCACAGCCGCGATCGATCGGCAGCTCTGCAGAGGGCCATGCCGATGTCCACCAATCCACTGCTCGAGATGATCGGCAACACGCCGATATTGCCGCTCAGTCACCTGGATAGCGGTCCCTGCCAGTTGTTCGTCAAGCTGGAAAACCAGAATCCCGGTGGCTCGATCAAGGACCGCATCGCCCTGACCATGATCGAGGCCGCGGAAAACAGCGGGCAGCTGCAGCCTGGCGGCACCATCATCGAGGCCACCGCCGGCAATACCGGCCTGGGCCTGGCCCTGGTGGCCGCGCAGAAGGGCTACCGCATGCTGCTGGTGGTGCCGGACAAGATGAGCCGCGAGAAGATCTTCCACCTCAAGGCCCTGGGCGCCGAGGTGCGCCTGACCCGTTCCGATGTCGGCAAGGGCCACCCCGAGTACTACCAGGACCTGGCGCGCAGCATCGCCGCGCAGAGGCCGGATGCCTTCTACATCGACCAGTTCAACAACCCGGCCAATGCCTGGGCGCATCAGCGCGGCACCGGCCCGGAAATCTGGCAGCAGCTCGAACAGCGAGTGGATGCCGTGGTGGTCGGGGTGGGCTCGGGCGGCACCCTGGGCGGCCTGACCCGGTTCTTCCAGCGGGTGGCGCCGCAGATCGAGATGGTCCTGGCCGATCCCGAAGGCTCGGTGCTGGCCGATTACGTGGAGACCGGGCATTTCGGCGAGGCCGGCAGTTGGCTGGTGGAGGGGATCGGTGAGGATTTCGTGCCGGCGCTGGCCGATTTTTCCTTGGTCAAGCGCGCTTACCGCATCAGTGACGCCGAAAGCCTGCACACCGCGCGCCTGTTGCTGCAGCAGGAGGGCGTGCTGGCCGGTTCCTCGTCCGGCACCCTGGTGGCCGCCGCCTTGCGCTACTGCCGCGAGCAGACCACGGCCAAGCGCGTGCTGACCTTCATCTGCGACAGTGGCAACAAGTACCTGTCGAAGATGTTCAACGACTACTGGATGATCGACCAGGGGCTGATCGAGCGACCCAAGGAAGGCAATCTGCGCGACCTGATCGCGCGCCGCTACGACGAAGGCACCACCGTCACCTGCAAGCCCGAGGAGACCCTGGCGGCGGTGTACGGGCGCATGCGTTTTCATGACATCGACCAGGTGCCGGTGATGAACGGCGACCGGGTGGTCGGCCTGATCGATGAATGGGATCTGCTGCGCGCGGTGAAAGACGCGCCGGAGCATTTCCAGCTACCGGTGCGCGAGGCCATGGTCAGCAATTTGCAGACCCTGGACCCGGATGTGCCGCTGGAGCGCCTGTTGCAAACCTTCGATGCCGGTCACGTCGCGCTGATCGTCGAACAGGGTCGTTTCCTCGGCCTGATCACCAAGAGTGATGTACTCAACCTCTGGCGCCGTACCCTGCGCTAGAGCGCGCGGTTGAAAACCTACTCGGCTGGGCAACTGAAACCCTACACAGCCGGCGGCGCTCAGTTCGTAGGATGGGTTGCCGCGTAGCGGCGTAACCCGTCAATCCATCCGCCGGCTCGAAGCGTCTGCAGCGGTCAGGCATAACCTATAGGGGAGTCCAACATGAGCGAATTCGAAACCCTGACCGTGCACGCCGGCTATGAGCCTGATTGGACCGGCGCGGTGATGCCGCCGATCTACGCCACTTCGACCTTCCGTCAGCAATCGCCGGGGGTGCATGCCGGTTACGAGTACGGACGCAGCCAGAACCCCACGCGCCAGGCGCT
>JBFKAF010000388.1:0-3982 GCA_041621735.1 Pseudomonas sp. | reverse complement strand
CTGCCGTAGCGCTTCATCAGGCTGCTGCTGACGGTCTGGTCGACGATCTGCTGGTACCAGCCTTTTTCCTCTTCGCTCGGCTCGATGGCGTTACGCGGAATGCGCCGCGGCGGCGCCTCAGTGCCACCGGGTGCGGTGGCGTTGACGCGGATGCCACGCTCGGCGGTCTCGAACGCCAGGCAGGCGGTCAGCGCGTTGACCCCGCCCTTCGCTGCGCCGTAAGGCACGCGATTGACCCCGCGGGTGGCGATGGAGGACAGGTTGACGATGGCGCCACTGCCTTGCTCGAGCATCTGCGGCAGGGCGGCATGGCAGCACCACAGGGTGGGGAACAGCGAGCGGCGCACCTCGGCCTCGATCTCCTCGGCCTGATAGTGCTCGAACGGCTTGGCCCAGATGGTGCCGCCGACGTTGTTGACCAGGATGTCCAGGCGACCGAAATGCTCGACCGCCGCCTTCATCACCCGCTGGCAATCGGCGAACTGCTCGAGGTCGGCGGTCAGGGTCAGCACCGGGCTGACGCCTGCCAGCTGATGGGCCAGTTCATGTACCAGCTCGGAGCGGTCGACCAGCACCAGGCGCGCGCCCTCCTCGGCCATGCGCTCGGCCACGCGCCGGCCGATGCCCTGGGCGGCGCCGGTGATCACTGCGACCTTGTCTTGAAAACGCTTGTTCATAGTCCCGACCTCAATCAACGAAGCAGCTGTGGCAGCGGGCTGGCCCGCGATGCTTCAAGTCCCGTAGCCCGGATGTAATCCGGGATTGCTCTAGCGAGTTCCCCGGAGTACCTCTGGGCTACTGCCTAGCCGAATAAAACAGGCCCGCTTACCGGGTAAGCGAACCAAAGGAGCTCTTAGGCGCTGGCAGCGAATTTCTCGTAGTAGAAATTCGCCGGCGCGATGCCCTGCTCGCGGATGTAATGGCTGACCGCCTCGACCATCGGCGGCGGGCCGCACAGGTACACATCGACCTCGCCGTCGTTGAGGTGCTTGGGCTCGATGTGCTGGGTCACGTAACCCTTGTGCGGGTAGCTGCTGTCCGGGTTGGCCACGCAGGCGCTGAAACTGAAGTTGGGGATGCGCGCGGCCAGAGCCTCGAGCTTGTCCATCTCCACCAGGTCGAAATCGTTGGTCACTCCGTAGATCAGGTGCAACGGGTGCTCGCTGCCCTGCTCGGCGATCTTCTCGAGCATCGCGGTGAACGGCGCCAGGCCGGTGCCGCCGGCCAGCAACAGCAGCGGGCGCTTGATCTCGCGCAGGTAGAAGCTGCCCAGGGGGCCGGCCAGGGACATGCTGTCGCCGGCTTTGGCCAGGCCGGTGAGGAAACTGCTCATCAGCCCACCCGGTACGTTGCGGATCAGGAAGCTGACCTCGCCATCCTTCTGCAGGGTGCTGAAGGAATAGGCGCGGGTCTGCTCGCTGCCCGGCACCTGCAGGTTGACGTACTGGCCCGGCAGGAAGCTCAGTTTGGCCAGCGACTCGCCCTTGATCGACAGCGCGATGGTGCTGTCGGAGAGCTGGCGCACCGCGCTGATCGCCGCCTCGAAGCTGGCCTGCTGGGTCTTGCACAGCTCGGAAGACGCGGGGACGCGGACCACGCAGTCGCTCTGGGCACGCATCTGGCAGGTCAGTACATAGCCCTGCTCGGCCTCTTCCTCGCTCAGGGCGTCCTCGACGTAGTCCTCGCCTAGCTCGTAGCGGCCGGCCTCGGCGAAGCATTTGCAGGTGCCGCAGGCGCCGTCGCGGCAGTCCAGGGGAATATTGATACCCTGGCGGTAGGCGGCATCGGCCACGGTTTCGCTGGCGTCGGCATCGATGAAGCGGGTAACCCCGTCTTCGAAATTCAGGGCGATTTTGTGGCTCATGGCACACCTCGCATAGCAGTGGTTACACACGGTTTCGGGCGTTTTTGGCGCGAGTTCGCCCCTGACGGGAGGCCAGCAGGCCTCCCAGCCTTGAGTACGAGCCTGCGCCGGCTCGGAGCGGGTAATCAGATGTGGTAGACGTCGATGACCTGACGCACGTAATCGTTCTTCAGCACCACCTTCTTGGCCTTGATCAGCGGGCTGTCGCCGCGCACGTCGAGGCTGTAGAAACTCGTGCCGAAGTAGCTGTCCACTGTCTTGTAGCGGAAGCTCAGGGTGTGCCAGTTGAAGCGCAGCTTGCACAGCCCCTCGGCCTGCTCGAGGATCTCGATGTTGCTGATGTTGTGCGAGGTACGGGTGTCTGGGATCGTGGCGCTGGAGCGCTCGGTCTTGATGCGGAACACCCGGTCCTCCAGGCCGCCACGGTTGCCGTACCAAATCAGCGAGATTTCGCTCTGCGGGTCCTCGGTCAGCTCGTCGCTGTCGTCCCAGGACGGCATCCAGAAGCTGGCGTCGGCGGCATACAGCTCCAGCCAGCTGTCCCAGTCCTTGTCGTCCAGGTAGCGCGCTTCGCGGTAGAGGAAGTCGCGCACGGCCTCATAGGAAATGCTCATCACACGCCCTCCACGGGAATCAGTTGCGCCTGTTCCTTGCCCAGCGCCTCGATCATGGTGCGCTGCCAGTACTGGTGCTGCAGCACGAACAGGCCTTCATCTTCGGTGCGTACGCCGCTTAGCAGGGGCTTGAGTTCGATCTCCTCGGCGGCCTGGTCGGCGCCCTCGACCCAGTGCTCGGCGCCGCGCGACATGTCGTTCCAGCCGCGGCTGCCCTGATAGCCGAGCTGGCAGGAGCGGAACTCCTCCAGGTCGTCCGGGGTGGCCATGCCGCTGACGTTGAAGAAGTCCTCGTACTGGCGGATGCGCCGGCTGCGCGCCTCGGCGCTCTCGCCCTTGGGCGCGATGCAGTAGATGGTGATCTCGGTCTTGTCCACGGAGATCGGTCGGGCGATGCGGATCTGCGAGCTGAACTGGTCCATCAGGTAGACGTTGGGGTACAGGCACAGGTTGCGCGAGTTCTCGATCATCCAGTCGGCGCGGGCCTGGCCGAAATCGCTGGCCAGCTGGTCGCGGCGCTCGTACAGCGGACGATCCTCGGGGTTGGCCCAGCGGGTCCAGAGCAGCAGGTGGCCCTTGTCGAAGGAATAGAAGCCGCCGCCGTTCTTCGCCCAGCTGCCGGCGCTCATGGTCTTGATCTCTTCGCCGGCCTCGCGCTGCTTGCGCTGCTGCTGGGTGGCGGCGTAGTTCCAGTGCACCGAGCTGACGTGATAGCCGTCGGCGCCGTTCTCGGCGGTCAGTTTCCAGTTGCCTTCGTAGATATAGCTGCTGGAGCCACGCAGCACTTCCAGGCCATCGGCCGACTGGTCGACGATCATGTCGATGATCTTCGCCGACTCGCCGAGGTGCTCGACCAGCGGCGGCACGTCGGGATTGAGGCTGCCAAACAGGAAGCCACGATAGGACTCGAAGCGCGCGACCTTGGTCAGGTCGTGGGAGCCATCGCAGTTGAAACTCGACGGATAGCCGGCCTCCTTGGGATCCTTGACCTTGAGCAGCTTGCCGGAGTTGTTGAAGGTCCAGCCATGAAACGGGCAGGTATAGGAGCTCTTGTTGCCGGTCTTGTGCCGACAGAGCATGGCGCCACGGTGGCTGCAGGCGTTGAGAAAGGCGTTGAGCTCACCGTCCTTGTTGCGCGCGATGAAGATCGACTGGCGGCCCATGGTGGTGGTGAGGTAGTCGTTGATCTCGGGAAGCTGGCTCTCGTGGGCCAGGTACAACCAGTTGCCCTCGAAGATGTGCTTCATCTCCAGGTCGAACAACCGAGGATCGGTGAACATCTCGCGCTTGCAGCGGTAGATGCCCTTGTCCTTGTCTTCTTCAAGCAGGCTATTGAGGTATTCGAGTCCCAGGGTCATGGCCATGGCTCCGTTGTTATTGTTTCAACGGTATTAAGGCTACGGGCCAATCTTGTCGGACAATATCCGCTTTGTGCAGGAGCGTTATCCGTTTTCTGCAGACTGCAATAAATGCCTATGCATAGCGCCTAACGCACGCACGAACG
>JBFKAF010000387.1:0-3983 GCA_041621735.1 Pseudomonas sp. | reverse complement strand
CGAACAGGAGAAGGCCGCACGACTGGCGCGTAACCTGGCGAAATACCTGTCGCCCCAGGTATGGGAATCGATCTTCAGCGGCAAGAAGAGCGTGCGTCTGGAAACCCAACGCAAGAAGCTCACGGTGTTCTTCTCCGATATCAAAGGCTTCACCGAGCTGTCCGAGGAACTGGAAGCCGAAACCCTGACCGACCTGCTCAACAGCTACCTCAACGAGATGTCGAAAATCTGCCTGAAATACGGCGGCACCATCGACAAGTTCATCGGCGACAGCGTCATGGTGTTCTTCGGCGACCCTGCCAGCCGAGGCGCCAAGAAAGACGCCGTGGCGGCAGTCTCGATGGCCATCGCCATGCGCAAGCATATGAAAGTGCTGCGCCAGCAATGGCGGGCCCAGGGCATCACCAAACCCCTGGAAATCCGCATGGGGCTGAACACCGGTTACTGCACCGTCGGCAACTTCGGCGCCGACACGCGCATGGACTACACCATCATCGGGCGCGACGTGAACCTCGCCAGCCGCCTGGAAAGCGCCGCCGAAGCCGGTGAGATCCTGATCTCGCATGAGACCTATGCGCTGGTCAAGGATCTGATCATGTGCCGCGACAAGGGGCAGATCGGCGTCAAGGGCTTCACGCGCCCGGTACAGATCTATCAGGTGGTGGATTTTCGCCGCGACCTGGGGGCCTCCTCCAGCTACGTCGAACACGAACTGCCGGGCTTTTCCATGTACCTGGACACCAACGGCATTCAGAACTTCGACAAGGAACGGGTGATCCAGGCGCTGCAACAGGCCGCCGAGAAGCTGCGCGACAAGGTGATCATGTAACTGCCGGTTAGCCTAGGCCGGGTGGGGGGCTAAGCCGCCCCCGGATTCCATCCGGCTACAAATACACCACCACTAGCCGCGCGACGCCACTACCTGTGGGCCGAGGCACAGCTCGCCATCCAGCAAGGGTTGCTCAGCCAGAAACTGCAACGCCGAGACGCGCCAGGATTGCCGCGCGGCCAGCTCGGCGCAGTGCGCCCGGTCCAGTTGCAGAGCCGCCAGGCAAGCCTCGCCCAGGTTCTCCGCCATCACCCCGTTGACGCCCGCCTGCAGCACGTCCAGGGGCCCCGGCACGGGAAATGCCGCCACCGGCGTGCCGCAGGCCAAGGCTTCGAGCATCACCAGACCATAAGTGTCGGTGCGCGACGGAAACACCAATACGCTGGCCAGTTGGTAAGCCCGCGCCAAGTCCGCGCCATGCCGATAACCGAGAAACTTCACCCGCGGATAACGCGCCTGCAGCTCCTCACGCTGCGGGCCATCGCCAACCACCTGCATCTCCCCCGGCAACTCGAGGGCGAGGAAGGCTTCGAGGTTCTTCTCCGGGGCGATGCGTCCGACGTAGAGGAACACCGGTTGCGCAGTGTCCGGCGCTTGCGCCGGCGGATGAAACAGTCGCGTATCGACCCCCTTGCGCCACAACGCGAGGCGCTGCAGGCCCCAATCGGCAAATTCCTGACGCAGTCGCTCGGTGGTCACCAGCACCGCCCGGCTGGGTCGGTGAAAGGCGCGCAGGTAGGCATAGCCCCAGCTCAACGGCAACCAGGACCAGCGGCTGCTGATGTATTCGGGGAAACGCGTGTGAATAGCGCTGGAAAAGGCCAGACCGCGCTTGCCCAGCCAACGCCTGGCCGCCCAGCCGAGCGGCCCCTCGGTGGCCAAATGGACGCAGTCGGGCTGAAAATCGCGGATCGCCGGACCGACTCGCCAGAGGTCCCACACCAGGGGAATCTCCGGGTAGGTCGGACAGGGCCAGGAACGGAAATTCTGCGGTGACAACAGCTTGACCTGATGGCCCATACCGCGCAGTTCGCCGACCAGCGCCTGGAGACTGGTGACCACCCCGTTGACCTGCGGCAACCAAGCGTCCGAGACAATCAGGATTCTCATGCGGCCGGCTCGACTGCGATCACCTGCTCGGTCGCCTGCTGAGCCGCGCGGGCCTGTTCATCGGCCAGGCGATACAGCTCGATGCGCCCATCCAGGTGTTCGATCAAGGCGCTGCAGGACTCGACCCAGTCACCGCAGTTCATGTATTCCACCTCGCCCATCGGACGGATCTCGGCGTGGTGAATATGCCCGCAAACCACGCCGTTGAACCCGCGCTTGACGCACTCGTGGACGATCGCCTCCTCGAAGTCGCTGATAAAACTCACCGCGCTCTTGACCTTATGCTTGAGGTACGCCGACAGCGACCAATAGCCGTAGCCGTAACGGCGACGCCAGTGGTTGAGCCAACGGTTGAGGGTCAGGGTGAACTCGTAGGCGGAATCGCCGAGGAAGGCCAGCCAGCGGTGGTAGCGGGTGATCACATCGAACTGGTCGCCATGAATCACCAGCAGCCGCCGGCCATCGACAGTGACGTGCTCGGCCTCATCGACCAGCTGAATATTGCCGAGCACCAGGCTGGAGTAACCGCGCAGAAACTCATCATGATTGCCGGTGACGTAAATCACTTCGGTGCCGCGCTTGCTCATGGTCAGCAAACGGCGAATCACGTTGGTGTGCGCCTGCGGCCAGTACATGCCGCCGCGCAGCTTCCAACCATCGATGATGTCGCCGACCAGGTAGACCTTGTCCGCCTGGTAGCGCTTGAGGAACGCGGCGAGATGCTCGGCCTGACAATCCCGGGTGCCCAGGTGCACATCGGAAATCCACAGGGTGCGGACACGTTGCTTACGACTGGGCTTAACCAGTTCTGCGCTGCTCATGGACGGCCTCCGGCAGGGTTTTCTCGAGCTTGCGGGCCGGCGGTGAAGCGTTTATGACCACACAGTGGCAATTCGATGACAGGCGTGCCCCACGACTGTGGTTTACCGAGCGCTGCAGCCCTAACGGGCGTGGCTGCTGCCGCTCGCCACGGCCTGCTAGACTGAGCACCTTGTTCGAGGACTCCCGCATGCCTTCGCTGCTCTCTTTGCGTCACTACAGCCATGAGCTGCTCAGCCACAGCCACGCCCACCCGCAGCTGGTATTCGGCCTCAGCGGAACGCTGGAATTCGAAGTGGCGGGCCAGGGCAGCCAGGTGATCCGCCAGACCCTCGCAGTGGTGCCCGCGGGCGCTCGCCACGCCTGCGGCAGCAGAAGCGGCAGTCAGTGCCTGGTGCTCGACGTACCCTCGGAGCAGTGGCTCGAGCAGCGCCTGGGCACGCATGCCGACGCCAGCCGACGCTTGCTCGATCAACCCGGCGCACTGCACCTCGCCCCCGCGCAGAGCCAGTTGGTCAGCTGGCTGGCTGCCAGCCCGGTGAATGACCCGGTGCTCGCCGAGCAAGGCGCCGCCCTGCTGCTGGCCAGCCTCAGCAGCGAGCGGCCCGGCCTGGCTGCCAGCCAAGGCTTGCCGCTGAGCGTTATCGACCAGCATATCGATCGACATGCCGCGCACCCGCTGCAGGTCGCCGACCTGGCCCGCCTGGTCGGGCTGTCCACGGCACGCTTCCATGTGCGCTTTCTCGACGAGACCGGCCAGACGCCGATGGAGTACGTACGTCGCCGGCGCCTGCAACTGGGCCTGCACCTGCTGCAAACCAGCCAACTGGCGGTCGGCGAGATCGCCGCGCGGGTGGGTTACAACTCGCAAAGCGCGTTTACCGTGGCACTTTCGCGGCAATTCGGCTGCACCCCACGCGCCTTGCGCCAGCTGCGCGAGTAACGCGACAAACCACGCGAGTCCCGCGACAGACACGGGCCACTGCGCCCCCTAGACTGCATGCAGCCATAAACACGGAGGCGATATGCAGCAGATCGAGTGGGACGACTTTCAGCGAGTGGAATTACGCGTCGGCACGGTTGTGTCGGCCGAGCCGAACGCAAAGGCGCTGAAGCCGGCCTATGTGCTGCAGGTCGACCTCGGCGAGTACGGGGTGAAGACCTCCAGCGCCCAACTCACCGCGCACTACAGTAGCAGCGAGCTGCTCGGACGACAGGTGTTGTG
>JBFKAF010000386.1:0-3985 GCA_041621735.1 Pseudomonas sp. | reverse complement strand
TCGAGGTCTGCCTCGGTGCCGAGCGCAATATCTTCGATGAGTCGCCGGCGCATGCCACCCGTGTCATCCTCAGCTCGCCGATCATTTCCCCTGCGAAGTGGCGGACCCTGCTGAACCTCGAAACGCCTGGTTTCGAGCGGCAGATCATCGACCTCAACTACGAGGAGTCGATGGGCCTAGAAAATGCGGTGCGCAATATCGCCGATCAGGCCGAGGAAGCCGTGCGCGGTGGCAAAGTGCTGCTAGTGCTCAGCGATCGTCACATCGCCCCGGGCAAATTGCCGGTACATGCCGCTTTGGCGGTCGGCGCCGTGCACCACCGTCTGGTGGAAAAGGGCCTGCGCTGCGATTGCAACATCCTGGTCGAGACGGCCACTGCGCGTGATCCGCACCATTATGCGGTGCTGCTCGGCTTCGGCGCCTCGGCGGTCTATCCGTTCCTGGCGTATGAGGTGCTGGGCGACCTGATCCGTACCGGCGAAGTGCTCGGCGATCTGTATGAAGTGTTCAAGAATTACCGCAAAGGCATCACCAAGGGCCTGCTGAAGATTCTCTCGAAGATGGGCATCTCGACGGCAGCCTCTTACCGCGGTGCGCAGTTGTTCGAGGCCATCGGTCTATCCGATGAGGTGGTCGATCTGAGCTTCCGTGGCGTGCCGAGCCGGATCAAGGGCGCGCGCTTCGTCGATCTCGAGGCCGAGCAGAAGCTGCTGGCCAATGAGGCCTGGAGCAACCGCAAGCCGATCCAGCAGGGTGGCCTGCTCAAGTTCGTCTACGGTGGCGAGTACCACGCCTACAACCCGGATGTGGTCGGCACCTTGCAGGCCGCCGTACAGCAGGGCAGCTACGAGAAGTACAAGGAATACAGCACGCTGGTCGACACCCGCCCGGTGTCGATGATCCGTGACCTGCTCAAGCTGAAGTTGGCCGAGCAGCCACTGAGCCTCGACCAGGTCGAGCCGATGGCGGCGATTCTGCAGCGTTTCGACTCCGCGGGTATCTCGCTCGGCGCCTTGTCGCCGGAAGCCCACGAAGCCATTGCCGAGGCGATGAACCGTCTCGGCGCGCGCTCCAACTCCGGCGAGGGCGGTGAAGATCCGGCCCGTTACGGCACCGTGCGCAGCTCGAAGATCAAGCAGGTGGCGACCGGTCGTTTCGGGGTGACACCGGAATACCTGGTCAACGCCGAAGTGCTGCAGATCAAGGTGGCCCAGGGCGCCAAGCCCGGTGAGGGCGGACAGTTGCCGGGTGGCAAGGTCAACGGTCTGATCGCCAAGCTGCGCTACGCGGTACCGGGCGTGACCCTGATCTCGCCGCCGCCGCACCATGACATCTATTCGATCGAGGATCTGGCGCAGCTGATCTATGACCTCAAGCAGGTCAATCCATCGGCGCTGGTCTCGGTCAAGCTGGTCTCGGAAGCCGGTGTCGGCACCATCGCCGCCGGTGTAGCCAAGGCCTATGCCGACCTGATCACCATCTCCGGTTACGACGGTGGCACCGGCGCTTCGCCGCTGAGCTCGATCAAGTACGCCGGTGCGCCGTGGGAGCTGGGCCTGGCCGAGACCCACCAGACCCTGCGTGGCAACGATTTGCGCGGCAAGGTGCGGGTGCAGACCGACGGTGGTTTGAAGACCGGCCTCGACGTGATCAAGGCCGCCATCCTCGGCGCCGAGAGTTTCGGTTTCGGTACCGCGCCGATGATCGCCCTGGGCTGCAAATACCTGCGCATCTGTCACCTGAACAACTGCGCCACCGGTGTCGCCACGCAGAATGAAAAGCTGCGCAGGGATCACTACATCGGCACGGTCGACATGGTGGTGAACTTCTTCACCTACGTCGCCGAAGAAACTCGCGAGTGGCTGGCCAAGCTCGGCGTGAGCAGCCTCGGCGAGTTGATCGGGCGTACCGATTTGCTCGAAGTATTGCCGGGCGAAACCGCCAAGCAGAACCAGCTCGATCTCAGCCCGCTGCTGGGCAGCGAGCACATTCCGGCCGATAAACCGCAGTTCTGTGAAGTCGAGAAGAACCCGCCATTCGACCAGGGCCTGTTGGCCGAGAAAATGGTCGAGCTGGCAAAACCGGCAATCGATGCGGCCAGTGGCGGCGAATTTGCCCTGGATATCTGCAACTGCGACCGCTCCATCGGTGCGCGGGTGTCCGGCGAAATCGCCCGGGTGCATGGCAACAAAGGCATGGCCAAGGCGCCCATCACCTTCCGCTTCAAGGGCAGTGCCGGGCAGAGCTTTGGCGTGTGGAACGCCGGTGGCCTGAACCTGTACCTGGATGGCGACGCCAACGACTATGTGGGCAAGGGCATGGCCGGCGGCAAGCTGGTCATAGTTCCGCCAGCCGGCAGCCCGTTCAAGACCCAGGACAGCGCCATCATCGGCAATACCTGCCTGTACGGCGCCACCGGCGGCAAACTGTTCGCCGCGGGCACCGCCGGTGAGCGTTTTGCCGTGCGTAACTCCGGTGCGCATACTGTGGTTGAAGGAACTGGCGACCATTGCTGCGAGTACATGACCGGTGGTTTCGTCTGCGTGCTGGGCAAGACCGGCTACAACTTTGGCTCGGGCATGACCGGCGGCTTCGCTTACGTACTCGATCAGGACAACAGCTTCGTTGACCGGGTCAACCACGAACTGGTGGAGATCCAGCGCATTAGCGGCGAGGCCATGGAGTCTTATCGCAGTCACTTGCAGCGTGTGCTTGCCGAGTATGTACAGGAGACGTCCAGCGAATGGGGGCACAATCTCCTGGAAAACCTGGACGACTACCTGCGTAAATTCTGGTTGGTCAAACCCAAGGCCGCGAGCCTGAAGTCGCTGCTCTCCAGCACCCGTGCCAACCCGCAATAATGCGCGCCTGCAGTAGTTTGATGAGGTTTTGAAATGACTGAACGTCTTAATAACGACTTCCAGTTCATCGAGGTCGGGCGCAAAGACCCGAAGAAGAAGCTGTTGCGTCAACGCAAGAAGGAGTTCGTGGAAATCTACGAACCCTTCAAGCCCGCGCAAGCGGCCGACCAGGCACACCGTTGCCTGGGCTGTGGCAACCCCTATTGCGAATGGAAGTGCCCGGTGCACAACTTCATTCCCAACTGGCTGAAGTTGGTCTCCGAAGGCAACATCCTGGCGGCGGCGGAACTGTCGCACCAGACCAACACCCTGCCGGAAGTCTGTGGCCGGGTATGTCCGCAGGACCGTCTGTGCGAGGGCGCCTGTACCCTCAACGACGGTTTCGGCGCGGTGACCATCGGCTCGGTGGAGAAGTACATCACCGACACCGCCTTCGCCATGGGCTGGCGCCCGGACATGTCCAAGGTCAAACCAACCGGTAAGCGGGTCGCGGTGATCGGCGCCGGCCCGGCCGGTCTCGGCTGTGCCGATGTGCTGGTGCGTAGCGGCGTGACCCCGGTGGTGTTCGACAGGAACCCGGAGATCGGCGGCCTGCTGACCTTCGGTATTCCCGAGTTCAAGCTGGAGAAGAGCGTACTGAGCCATCGTCGCGAGGTCTTCAGCGGCATGGGCATCGAGTTCCGCCTGAACACCGAAATCGGCAAGGACGTAACCATGGAGCAGTTGCTCGATGAATACGACGCCGTATTCATGGGCATGGGCACCTACACCTACATGAAGGGCGGTTTCCCCGGCGAAGACCTGCCAGGCGTGTATGACGCCCTGGATTTCCTGGTCGCCAACGTCAATCGCAACCTCGGTTTCGAGAAGGCGCCGGAAGATTTCATCGACATGCGCGGCAAGAAGATCGTGGTGCTGGGTGGTGGCGACACCGCGATGGACTGCAATCGCACCTCGATCCGCCAAGGCGCCAAGTCGGTGACCTGCGCCTATCGTCGCGACGAGGAGAACATGCCCGGCTCGCGCAAAGAGGTGAAGAACGCCAAGGAAGAGGGGGTCAGCTTCCTCTTCAACCGCCAGCCCATCGCCATCGTCGGCGAGGACCGGGTGGAAGGCGTCAAGGT
>JBFKAF010000385.1:0-4003 GCA_041621735.1 Pseudomonas sp. | reverse complement strand
GGGCCATGCGCTGGCGACCCATGTCGTCGATGATGAACAGACCATTGCTGGCCTTGAGCTGCAACGGCGCCTGGTACTGGCGACTGAAGGGGTCGTAGCGGATATCCAGCTGTTCCATGCTCAACTCGCCACCGGTGATGACTATCGGTCGTTTACAGCAGAGTAGTCGACGATCGATGCCCTCGTTGAGCAGCAGCTTGTTGTGTTGCTCGTCCTGGTCGAGGCGCTGGTGGGTCTGCGGGTCGTAGATCTCGATCACCGCCTCGTTGATGGCGATGGCATGGGGCACCCAGATGGCCTCGGCGAACAGGCGGATCAGCCGGCTGCTGATATAAGTCTTGCCGGTACCCGCCGGGCCGTAAATCATCATGGCGCGCCCGGAGTTCAGGGCCACGCCCAGTTGATCGAGCATACCTTCGGTCAGCACCACACCGCCGAAGGCCGAACTCATGTCACGGGCGGTGATGCGCCCGTGATGGATGGTCTGCACCTTGAGCAGGGAACGGTAGGCACTCACCGGATAGGGCGCCGCGCCTATATAGCCGCTACGCGCCAGAGCATCGCGGGCGGCGCTGCGGCCTCGTTCGGTCAGGCCGTAACGCAGCGCCTGGCCACCGGCCTGGCCAAGTACCTCGACGCGGCCATCCTTGCGCAGAAATATGAGAACCTCTTCAACCACCGTGCCGGCCAGCGCCAGACGCTCGACCAGCCGCGGCAGATCCAGCACTCCGGCGTCATGCAGATGCTTGCACAGCAGGTCACCGAGGAAGTTATCGGCCAAGCCGGTATCGCGAATGCTGCGCGGCTGCGGCGCTAGGCGTTGCACCGCTTCCCGCTCACTGGGGAAGGCATCGCTGTCGCTGATTGCATACATAACGAACCTCCCGACTATTGGATGAAGTGCAACCAGTAGCCACTGGCCAGAGTGCCAAGCAGAATCGCGACCGAATAAGGGAAAGGCTTGCCCGCGACCTCATCCGCTGCCGGGGCAAAGTAGGCTCGCGCCCTTAACATCAGCCAATACCGCGAAAAGGTCATGAACAACTGGCCGCGAACCAGCACTATCAGGAAACCACACAGGCCGCCGGTAATCAGGCTGAAGAGTGCAGCCCAGAGCGCACCTTGTGGGGTAAGAAAGACGCCGACCATGGCCATTAACTTGACGTCTCCAGCGGCCATGCCGCCCAGTGCATAGAGCGGGAGAAAAATCGCGAAGCCGATCAGCATGCCCAGCACTCCATTGCTCAATCCGCTAATTCCGGCCGAGTAAGCCTGGCCGGCCAGCCCCAAAGCGAGGCCCAGCAGGACCAGGAAGTTTGGTATGCGGTGGCGACGCAGATCGCTCGCCACCGCGACTCCCAGCAGCCCTAGTAGCAATATGACGGGGACCATCTGCTCCATGGACATCGCTGCATCTCCTACAGAATACTCAGCCAAGTATTAAGGAGTAGTGCCGCCAAGTGAGGTAGTAATACCTCTAATAATTGTGTTAACCCTTCCGCCAAGGGCCGTAAAAGCGACAACAACAGCTGCTGTAATGAGCCCACCCGCCACCGCATACTCCACGATAGTCAGGCCATCCTCGTCTTTGACAAACTTCATCACCGAAGTCTTGATATCTGAAAAAGTCATTTCGCCCACCTCACTTGAATGATTATTCCAAGAGCCCGGCAGCGCCTTTACTGTCTGCCTACTTGCACCCTAGTTAGCGATAGAAATAGGCGTTAGGAGTTTTTTGCGGATCGCTAGGACTTTTTTGCCGGACGCTACCCCTAGCCCAGTGCAACCCTGACGAGTCCTGTGGAAAGCTCAACGGAGAACACTCGTATGAATAACGAACCGACAGCAGACGACCAACGGCGCCGTCGCTACGGTTCGGCTGACCCTCTCAGAAGCTGGGCCTGCGGATGGTTGTAGCGGTTTACGCCCGGGCAGCAGGCCATCACCAGCAGGATTCGACCTTTACAGCACCGGCATTGTGACTTTACTTATCAGCTAAGGGCGGGGCATAACAATAGAGAGGCGCAGGGTTCAGCGATGACATCTATATCGGCCAGCAAGCCATTACTGTTGTGGCTCGATTTAACCCATGACCGATCAACCGAGGAGCTGATCGCGCAGTTTCGCTCGTCCTGCAACTGCCGACTGGTGCATGACTTGCTGATTGCCAAGGACGACTGGGATCAACAGCCGGACATGATCTGCATTCATTTCGATAAGCCTGACCTGCTGGGCCTCAACTGGCTGCTAGAGGTCAAACGCAGCTTCCCCTCGATTCCCCTGACCATGTTCACCGTGCAACACTCCGAAGAGTTGGCGGTCTGGGCCATGCGCTCGCGAGTCTGGGAATATATGGTGGTGCCTCTCTCGGTCGCCGAGCAGAGCCGTTACCTGAAGTCCCTGGCGCAGCTCTGCCAACTGCGTCGCGCCGCCAATGAGCAGAGTAAGAAGCCGCTTATCGAACACTTCCCCGCCCTGCCGGACAGCATTCGACGAACCGCAGACCACCAGAAACACCAAACGCTGGAAAAGGCGTTGCTGTACATCGACCAGCATTTCCGTGAAAGCATCGACCAGAAAGCCCTGGCGCAGCGCTGCGGCATGACGCCCTTCCGCTTCAGCCGGCTGTTCAAGGAGGTGAACGGCACCGGCTTTATGGAGTACATCCTCAACAAGCGCATGGAATGCGCCAAGGGCATGCTCGAAAACAGCCAGATGCCCATCACCAGCATCGGCTATGAGGTCGGCTTCAAGGACCCCTCCTATTTCGCCCGCGCCTTCAAACAGTGCGTCGGCTGCACACCCAGCGAATACCGCCAAATGCCTGACCCCAGCTCAGCAGCAGTTGTAACTGCAAACACAGCTACCGCTGAACTGGTGGGGGTAGTCGAGAGTTTGGCGGCAGGTTGATCGGCTGAATCGCTAGTGGTGAACCTAGCTACACCAGCAGCTTGTAGAAGGGGCCTTGGCCGCGATGGCGGCCGAGAGTCGCGCCAGCCCATCGCGGCTAACGTCCCTCCCACCCAGAGCGATTACCCCCTAATCAGACCACCACGCCATAGGCGGTCAACGCGGCCAGGAAGGCTTCTTCATCCAGCACCTTGACCCCCAGCTCGCCAGCCTTGGCCAGTTTCGAGCCGGCGCCCGGCCCCGCCACCACGCAGCTGGTCTTGGCCGATACCGAGCCCGCTACCTTGGCGCCCAGGCTTTCCAGTTTGTCCTTGGCCAGATCGCGGCTCATCACCTCCAACGCCCCGGTCAACACCCAGGTCTGACCAGTCAGCGGCAGGCCCGCAACGACTTTCTTCTCGCTTTGCCAGTGCATACCAAAGTCACGCAGCTGGGCCTCGATGGCGCGGGCGCGCTGCTCGTTCTCCGGAACGGCAAAGAATTCACGCAGCGACTGCTTGGCCTTCTCGCTCAGCCCCTTGGTTACGCTCAGCTCCAACCAGTCCCGACTGAGGGCGATCACCCCATCCAGGCTGGCGGCTTTCTCGGCCAGGTTCTTCGCCCCAGTGGCGGCGATGCCCGAGATGTTCAACTTGTCGATGAACCCCGCCAGCGTAGTGCAAGCGGCGAACTCGGGGCCAAGCTCGCCCTCCTCCTGCAGTTCCAGGCCGCGGGCCAGCAAGTCACGAATCACCTGTTGGTTATGCGCATCATCGAAGAAATTGCGGATCTCGTAAGCCACTTCCAGGCCGACATCCGGCAGGTAGATCAACACTTCGGGCAACGCTTGCTGGATGCGCTGCAGCGAACCCAGGGCTCGGGCCAGCAGCTTGGCGGTTTCCTCGCCGACATCGGGAATGCCCAGCGCATAGATAAAGCGCGCCAGGCTCGGCTTGCGGCTGGCGGCGATGGCCGCCAGCAGGTTGTTGGCGGATAGCTCGGCGAAGCCCTCCAGACCGACAAGCTGCTCGAACGTCAGGGTATAGAGGTCCGCCGGCGAACCCACCAAGCCTTCGTCGACCAGTTGTTCGACGCTCTTTTCGCCCAGGCCCTC
>JBFKAF010000384.1:0-4018 GCA_041621735.1 Pseudomonas sp. | reverse complement strand
TTCGCCGGATGCGAGACCATATGGCCGCTGCCCGGTGCCTGGGTCCCGTTGTAGAAACCGGATTTGAAATCCGCATCGATATTCGAGGCCTGGTTGGCATTGAGGCCGCGTCGGATAAAGCGGTTCGCCACCGGTACGCCGACCAGGAAGGCCACCAGAAAACCGAGCGACGCGTAGATCAGACCGACCTGGGCGGCATTTTCAATTCCGTACTCTTTCTCCCAGATTCCGCCGTAGGTCAGCGCCTGGCCCGGGCCCTGGGTAAAGCCATGAGTGACGATGGCGCCGAGCCATTCGCTGATACCGGCACCGGTCACAGCGTCATAGCCGCTGATGACCAGATAGCCGATCACGCCCTGCAAGCCTAGGCTGATCGTCCAGATCAGCGTGAGCCAGAGGCCGCCGCGTACCACGCTGCCTCCTGAAAGGGCGGCATCCTTGCTCTTGCCGGTGAGGCACAGCGACATGAAGCTCAGGGTGAAAAAATGGAAGGTCAGGGTCTCGAAGTCACTGGCCTGGAAGCCGGGTATTAGCTCGAACGATAACAGCGTGAATCCGAGCATACCGCCGATGATACTGGCCGGAGCCAGCGAGTTGCGGAACAGGCCAATGCGGTTGCGCAGAACGCTGCCTAACAGCAGCATGCCGGCCAGCAGGGCAAAGGCGATCACGCCGTGGAATGTGCTTTCCATCATCAACCCTCTTCTTGTCTTTATTATCTTTTTGCGAATGGTGAATAGACGTTGGAACGTCCTGCACCGCCGCAGGTTTCAGCTGGGTCCCTATAGTGAATGCGCTCTCCTGCGGTCGGTGTGTTGGCTGTTTGCAGGAGACTTCGTTCACGCCAGCCCTAACCAAGCTCATCTCAACGGTAGAGGATTGATTGTGACCTGTATAATATCGATTCGATAACGAATGATGCTTTATGGGTATTGTTGTGCGAATTGATCTGCGTCATCTGCGGGCCTTCGAGGCGGTCGCCGAAGAGCTGCATTTTCGCCGGGCGGCCGAGCGACTGAACCTGGCGCAACCGGCCCTGAGCCGAACCATCCAGCAATTGGAGGAAGCCGTTGGCGAGGTGCTGTTGTTGCGCAGCAACCGGCGGGTCGAGCTGACCGAAGCGGGTCGCGTCTTCCTCGCTGGAAGCCGAACGGTATTCGAACGACTGGACAGCGCCGTGCATCAGGCGCGCAAGGCCGGCGCCGGGCAGATTGGCCAGTTGCGTATCGGCTATACCGATTTCGCGGTGTCCGGCCAGCTGCCGCCGATCCTCGACGGTTTCCATCGGCGTTACCCGGAGATCAGGGCCGAGCTGATTTTTGGGTCGACCCAGCAGCAGCTCGAATTGTTGAAAGAAGGCGCCATCGAGTTCGCCTTTGTTTCCGGGCCCTTGCTGGCACCGGAGATCGACAGTATCGAGGTGCAGCGTGATCGCTTCGTCGCGGTGCTGCCGCAGCGGCATCCACTGGCCGACCGAGCAGAGGTGATGCTGGCGGATCTCGCACAGGAGCCCTTCGTCTTGGGGGACATGAGCCACTGGTCGCACTACCGCCGACAGCTCGATGCGCTCTGCATCCGTGCCGGCTTCCTGCCCCAGGTCGCACAGGAGGCCTACAACAGCGAAGGTATCTTCGGCTTTGTTGCGGCCAACATCGGCGTCACCGTCCACCTTGAAAGCGCGGCTAACTTCAATCGTAAGGGTGTGGTGCTAATCCCGCTGAAGGATGTGGACGCCCGGGTCTGCACCCTGGCCTCCTGGTTGAAAGCCTCGGTGACGCCGGTCCAGCACAAGTTTATCGACTACCTCAGGCAATGGGTGCAGTCCGCCTGAGGGCATGGCGATTGCCTGGACGCGGCGGAGGCTGTCGTCCACTGCGAGGCTCGGTCGGGAAATGTCTGAATGCACCGCGCTTGCTTTGTCCTGGAATCGACAAGCAGACCCCGAACATCAGGGATGCTGCTGCAAGGGGGCGAGGCTGTGCAATCGCTCTAATCCTGGGTGTTCTGGGGGCTTGGGGCCTGCCCCGAATGCAGAAAATTGCTTGTGACGCCTTCCCTCACGCCGGCCTCTCATGCTGTGTTTAGCGCCATGCCCACCTCTCGGCCGCGAGACTTGCTTGGCTCCCGCTTGGAATCGGGAGCCTGCTGCATCGGCGAAGAGGGATGGCTCAGGCGCGCATGACCTCGTCCAGCGCCTGTTCCAGGGTACTGACCGTGCGCTCGATATTGTGCAACTTGTCGAGGCCGAACAGGCCAATGCGGAAGGTCTGGAAATCGGCCGGCTCGTCGCACTGCAGCGGCACTCCGGCGGCGATCTGCAGGCCCTGCGCGGCGAATTTCTTGCCGCTCTTGATCTCTGCATCGTCGGTGTAGCTGACCACCACGCCGGGGGCCTGAAAGCCCGCCGCGGCCACGCTCTTGATGCCCTTGCCGGTCAACAGCGCGCGCACCCGCTCGCCGAGTTCCTGCTGTTCGCCGCGGACCTTGTCGAAGCCGTAGGCTTCGGTCTCTTTCATTACATCGCGAAACCGCGCCAGGGCATCGCTGGGCATGGTCGCGTGGTAGGCATGCCCGCCTTGTTCGTAGGCCTGCATGATCTGCAGCCATTTCTTCAGGTCGCAGGCGAAGCTGCTGCTCTGGGTCTGCTCGATGCGCTCCAGCGCCAAGGCGCTGAACATCACCAGGGCGCAGCAGGGTGAGGCACTCCAGCCTTTCTGCGGCGCGCTGATCAGCAGATCGACGCCGCACGCCTGCATGTCGACCCACAGCGTGCCCGAGGCGATGCAGTCCAGCACGAACAGGCCGCCGACCGCATGTACGGCGTCGGCCACGGCGCGCAGGTAGTCATCGGGCAGGATCATCCCCGAAGAGGTTTCGACATGGGGGGCGAAGACGATCTGTGGTTTTTCCGCCTGAATGCTGGCCAGCACTTCGGCGAGTGGCGGCGGGGCGAAGGCGGCTTGGCGGCCGGCCTCAACCGGGCGGGCTTTCAGAACCCTGGTGGCGGCCGGAATGTTGCCCATCTCGAGAATCTGGCTCCAGCGATAGCTGAACCAGCCGTTGCGGATCACCAGGCAGTGCTGGCCGCCGGCGAACTGCCGCGCCACCGCCTCCATACCATAGGTGCCGCTACCGGGGACCACCGCCACGGCCTGAGCGTTGTAGACCTGCTTCAGGGTGCTGGAGATGTCGTTCATCACCTGCTGGAACGACTGCGACATGTGGTTGAGCGAGCGGTCGGTGTAGACCACCGAGTATTCGACCAGACCCTCGGGGTCGATACTGGGATAGAGCTTCGACATGGGTGTCTCCTGTGGCAGATCCATTTCCTCGACCCTGCCCTAAGCCTTGGTAAATGACAAGGCTGCCCAGGGCCGGGTTGCGGCGCTGTCTGGCGGGCTTATGGGGGGCTGAAGTGGGGCGCAACGCAGGTTTCGGCTTACGGACGGCCAGTGCCGATGAGTGCACACAACGAAAAAGCCCCCGCCCGGCAGTGAGTCGGGCGAGGGGCCGGGTTCAGCGGGTCAGGTGCTTATGAGGTGGCGGCGCTCGGGGCAACGCCGACCTCGCCGGTCATCTGTTCGCCTTTGCGTTTGCCGATCCACCAGGCGCAGTAAGCACTGACGGCGCCGGCGAACAACACGTAGAAGCAGGTGCTCCAGGGTTGCCCATCGCTGCTGCGCATCAGCGCGGTGGCGATTATCGGGGTCAAGCCGCTGGCGAAGATGCCGGAGAATTGATAGACGAAGGAGATCCCGGTGTAGCGCACCTTGGCGTCGAACAGCTCGCAGAACAGCGCCGCCTCCGGGCCATAGACCGCGGCGTAGAAAATGCCGAACGGAATCACGATGGCCATCCAGATCATGAACATGTCGCCGTTGCTGGTCATCATCAGCCAGAAGGCAGGGAAGGCGGAAAGGGCGGTGATCAGCGAGCCCCAGAAGTACACGCGGCTGCGGCCGATGCGATCGGACAGGGCGCCGAACATCGGGATGGTGAAGCACATCACCACCGCCGC
>JBFKAF010000383.1:0-4034 GCA_041621735.1 Pseudomonas sp. | reverse complement strand
GCGGCGAAGACGTGACCGGAACCCGGCGTGGCCTTGAAGCCACCGGTACCCCAACCGCAGTTGAAGAACAGGTTCTGCACCGGGGTCTTGCTGATGATCGGGCAGGCGTCCGGCGTGGTGTCGACGATGCCGCCCCACTGCCGGTTCATGCGCACGCGCGAGAGGATCGGGAACAGCTCGACGATGGCCTGCAGGGTGTGTTCGATGGTCGGGTAGGAGCCGCGCTGGCCGTAACCGACGTAACCGTCGATACCGGCGCCGATGACCAGGTCACCCTTGTCCGACTGGCTGATATAGCCGTGGACCGCGTTGGACATGATCACGCTGTCGATGATCGGCTTGATCGGCTCGGACACCAGCGCCTGCAGCGGGTGCGACTCGATCGGCATGCGGAAGCCGGCGAGCTTGGCCATGTGCCCGGAGTTACCGGCGGTGACCACACCGACGCGCTTGCCGCCGATGAAGCCCTTGTTGGTTTCCACGCCGATGACCACGCCGTTTTCCTTGCGGAAGCCGGTTACTTCGGTCTGCTGAATCAGGTCGACGCCGAGGGCGTCGGCGGCGCGCGCATAGCCCCAGGCCACGGCATCGTGACGGGCCACGCCGCCGCGACGCTGCAGGGAAGCGCCCATCACCGGGTAACGGGTGTTCTTGCTGCAATCCATGAACGGGATCAGTTCCTCGACCTGCTTGGCATTCAGCACCTCGCCATCGATACCGTTGAGCCGGTTGGCACTCACCCGGCGCTCGATGTCGCGCATGTCTTGCAGGCTGTGACCGAGGTTGAACACGCCGCGCTGGGAGAACATCACGTTGTAGTTGATGTCCTGCGACAGGCCTTCCCACAACTTCATGGCGTGCTCGTAGAGGTGCGCCGACTCGTCCCACAGGTAGTTGGAACGCACGATGGTGGTGTTGCGCGCGGTGTTACCGCCGCCCAGCCAGCCCTTCTCGACCACCGCGACGTTCTTCACGCCGAATTCTTTGGCCAGGTAGTAGGCCGTGGCCAGACCGTGGCCGCCACCGCCGACGATGATCACGTCGTAGACCGGCTTCGGCTTGGGGTTGCGCCACATGCGCTGCCAGTTTTCGTTGTGGCTGAGCGAGTGTTTGAACAGGCCGAAGCCGGAATAACGTTGCATCAGTGGGTACTCCTGATACGAAAGACTAAGACCTTAGCGGTAAACCGGGTAATCCGCGCACAGACCGGCGGCCAGCGTGGCGACCTGCGCCTCGACGTCGGCATCGCCGAGGTGATCGAGGATGTCGCAGATCCAGCCGGCCAGCTCGATGCTCTGCTGCTCCTTGAAGCCACGGGTGGTGATAGCCGGGGTGCCGATGCGCAGGCCCGAGGTGACGAACGGCGACTGCGGGTCGTTGGGCACGGAGTTCTTGTTCACCGTGATACCGGCGCGGCCGAGGGCGGCGTCGGCGTCTTTGCCGGTCAGGCCCTGACGGATCAGGCTGACCAGGAACAGGTGGTTATCGGTGCCACCGGAGACCACGTCGAAGCCGCGCTCGATAAACACCTTGGCCATGGCCTGGGCGTTCTTGATCACCTGTGCCTGGTACTCCTTGAAGCCTGGCTCCAGGGCTTCCTTGAAGCACACGGCCTTGGCGGCGATCACATGCATCAGCGGGCCACCCTGGGCACCAGGGAATACCGCGGCGTTGAGCTTCTTCTCGATCTCGGGATTGCTCTTGGCCAGGATCAGGCCGCCACGCGGACCGCGCAGGGTCTTGTGGGTGGTGGTGGTGACCACGTCGGCGTAGGGCAGCGGGTTCGGGTACAGGCCAGCAGCGACCAGACCGGCGACGTGGGCCATGTCGACGAACAGCAGCGCACCGACCTTATCGGCGATGGCGCGGAAGCGTGGGAAATCCAGGGTCTTGGAGTAGGCGGAGAAGCCGGCGACTATCATCTTCGGCTGGCACTCGACGGCCAGGCGCTCGACTTCGTCGTAATCGATCAAGCCGGTAGTGGTGTCGATGCCGTACTGCACGGCGTTGTATAGCTTGCCGGAGGAGCTGACCTTGGAACCGTGGGTCAGGTGGCCGCCATGGGCCAGGCTCATGCCCAGAATAGTGTCGCCGGCGTTGATCAGCGCCAGGTAGACGGCGCTGTTGGCCGAAGAGCCGGAGTGCGGCTGAACGTTGGCGAAATCGGCGCCGAACAGCTGCTTGGCGCGATCGATAGCCAGCTGCTCGACCACGTCGACGTGCTCACAGCCGCCGTAGTAGCGCTTGCCCGGATAGCCTTCGGCGTACTTGTTGGTCAGGCCGCTGCCCTGGGCCTGCATGACGCGCTTACTGGTGTAGTTTTCCGAGGCGATCAGCTCGATGTGATGCTCCTGACGCGCTTCTTCGGCGTTCATCGCCGCCAGCAGTTCGTCGTCGTAGCCTTGGATTTGGTCTTGTTTGCTGAACATCGCTGATCTCCTGCGGCAACTGCTGTTGCCTATGTTGTTTGGGGCCGCCCCGGGCTCGAACTGAGCCGGGCGGGCCGGTCGCCCCCTCGTTGCCTGGTGGCATCTCCGCGGGTCGCTGGCTGCGGTTTGCGGCGAAGGGGTAACGCTACCGGCTCGGGTCGCTCGGACTAAGCCTGTTGCAATCGATTGTGCGAAATACCCATGGCCGCCGTATGCCTGTTTACGACGTTAAAATGCCCAAACCAACCTAACCCCGCTGGAAAAATCCGCCGCGCCGCTGATCCATTCGCCCGCCCTTCCTTTCTCCCCGCCGCGTCACTACCCTGACAGCCGCGCAAAGGATGCCAGCCCCCGCAGCCGGGGGCTTTGCACAGGCGTAGACTGAAGCTCGGCGCACGCCCATCCCGAGCGCCTAAAACAACTATTAGCGACACGACTGCCTTGCGCCTTAGTCCAAGCCATACGCGCTAAAAGCGACAAGCGGAAGCAGTGGAGGAAGATCAAGATGGCAGTTGCATCCCCGTCAGCGGCAGCCGTTGCCGAGCCACACATCCCACCTCAGGCGACGCCGGTGAAGACCTTCGGCTTTCTGCTGATTCCCGACTTCACCACCATAGGTTTCGCCTCGGCGGTCGAAAGCCTGCGCATGGCCAACCTGGTGGCCAAGCAGACGCTGTATAAAACCCTGGTGATCGCCGCCGATGCACAGCCGGTACGCGCCAGCAACGGCATGCGCGTGCTGCCCGACCACACGATTGCCGACGCGCCCAAGCTGGATGCGCTGTTCGTGGTCGGTTCCAACCCGATCAACCCGAAAAACGACCGGAGCATGCTCAACTGGCTGCGCGACCTGGCGCATCAGCAGATTCCCCTGGGCGGCATCTGCACCGGCAGCTACCTGCTGGCCTGCGCCAACCTGCTCAAGGGCTACCGCTGCACCATCCACTGGGAAGACATCGAGCAACTGAAGGACAAGTTTCCGGGCATCGTCATCTCCAACCAGCTGTTCGAGCTGGATCGCGACCGCTACACCTGCTCCGGCGGCACCGCCTCGATGGACATGACCCTGCAACTGATCGCCCGTGAACCGAATGGCGTGGAGATAGCCACCCGCGCCGCCGAGCTGCTGCTCTGCGACCGCATGCGCGGCGCCCGCGAACAGCAACGCGTGCCACTGCGGCAGAAGCTCGGCCATTCGCAGCCGAAGCTGAGCCAGGTCGTCGGCCTGATGGAGGCCAACCTGGAAGAGCCGCTGGAGCTGGAGGAAATCGCCCAGCTCAACGAGGTCACCGTGCGTCAGCTCGAACGGCTGTTCCACAAATACCTGCAGCGCACGCCCAGCCAGTACTACCTGGAGCTGCGCCTGAAGCGCGCGCGCGAACTGCTGCTGCGCAGCGACTCGCAGGTGCGCGACATCGCCCTGTCCTGCGGCTTCGCCTCGCCGGCGCATTTTTCCAAGTGCTACAGCCGCTTCTTCGGCCACTCGCCACGCGGCGAGCGCCAGCAGAACGCGCTCAGCTGACAGGTTTGCGCATGAAAAATCTATGGCCCAATAGCGTGTTGCATGGCACGCCCCCTCCTCCTGCTTTAAGTAGATCCGTAGAT
>JBFKAF010000382.1:0-4036 GCA_041621735.1 Pseudomonas sp. | reverse complement strand
GGATTTCTTTGTGGAGGCGGCTATGAGCCAAACCCTGCGGGTCGTGATGGCCCAGTTGAATTTGCGCGTTGGCGATGTGCACGGCAATGTCGAGCGGATTATCGAGGCCGCGTGCAGCGCCCGTGATCAGTGGCAGGCGGACGTGATCGTGTTCTCCGAGTTGGCGCTCTGCGGCTATCCGCCGGAAGACCTGCTGTTGCGTTCGAGCATGCAAAGGCGCATCGAACAGGGCTTGCAGCGCCTGCGGGACGAGGTGCGCGGGATTTATCTGGTCGTGGGTTATCCCTGGCTTGAGGATGAGCTGCATTACAACGCCTGCGCGGTGATTGCCGACGGCGAGCTCCTGGCGCGCTACTACAAGCAGAAACTGCCCAATTATCGGGTGTTCGACGAGAAACGCTATTTCGAGCCCGGGAGCCAGTCGTGTGTGGTGGATATCAAGGGCGTGGCGGTGGCGCTGACCATCTGCGAAGACATCTGGTTTGCCGAGCCGATGGCGCAAGCGCGCGAGGCCGGGGCGCAGCTGATGTTGAGCCTGAATGCCTCGCCCTTCCATCTCGATAAGCAACGTGAGCGTGAAGAGGTGCTGGCCGAGCGCGCGCTCGAAGGTGCAATGCCGATCATTTACGTAAATCAGGTCGGAGGTCAGGACGAACTGGTGTTCGATGGCGGTAGTTGTGTGGTCAGCGCCAGCGGACAGGTTTGTCAGCGGGTGCCGGCTTTCCATGAGGGGTTGTACCCGGTCGACCTGCGCCTGGACGCAGAGCAGGTCACGCCACGACCTGCAGCCTGCGCACCGTTACCCGAGTTGGAGGCCAGCGTTTACCAGGCGTTGGTCATGGGCGTGCGTGACTATGTGCGCAAGAATGGTTTCAAGGGCGTGTTGCTCGGGCTGTCGGGTGGTATCGACTCGGCGTTGACCCTGGCGGTGGCGGTCGATGCCCTGGGCGCCGAGAGCGTTGAGGCGGTGATGATGCCCTACCGTTACACCGCGCAGATCAGTCTGGAGGATGCCGAGGCAGAAGCCAAGGCACTGGGAGTCACCTATCGGGTGCTGCCGATCGCATCCATGGTCGAAGCCTTTATGGGCACCCTGGCGCCGGTCTTCGAGGGTATGGCCCGCGACACTACCGAGGAAAACCTGCAAGCCCGCTGCCGCGGTACGTTGCTGATGGCCATGTCAAACAAGAAGGGCTATCTGGTCCTGACCACGGGCAACAAGAGTGAGATGGCAGTCGGTTATGCCACGCTCTATGGCGATATGGCCGGCGGCTTCGATGTGCTCAAGGATGTGCCGAAAACCCTGGTGTTCCGGCTGTGCGAGTACCGCAACACCCTGGGTCGGGTGATCCCGCAGCGGGTTATCGACCGTCCGCCATCGGCCGAGTTGGCGCCGGATCAGAAGGATGAAGATTCGCTTCCGCCTTATCCCGTGCTCGATGAGATATTGAAGCTGTATATCGAGCATGACCTGTCGGCCGACGCGATCATCGCCGAAGGCTTCGATGAGGACATGGTCAAGCGCGTGCTGCGCCTGGTCGACCTGAATGAATACAAGCGTCGGCAGGCGGCGGTAGGGGTGCGTGTTACTCAGCGCGGCTTCGGCCGCGACCGCCGTTACCCGATTACTTCGGGTTGGCGGATTGGTGATTGAGGTTGTGATTGAGTGGGAGATGCCGCGCCGTCACCTGGATAGCGGAAATGAAAAAGGGAGGCCAGAGGCCTCCCTTTTTCATACTTGAATGGCGCTTCAGTCGAACAGGCCGAAGGTCATGTAGCTGAACCAGGAACGACCCTTTTTCTTGCCGTCTGCATCGCTCGCCTGATCCGGGGTTGTCGACTTGAGCTCGTCAGGGATCTGCTCCTCGGCCTCTTCGTACTGGCGGACCACGTCCTGGCTGGCGCGCGTTTCGCCCGGTGGCAGCGGGGTGTCGGTCTCGATCAGGCCGAGGGTGGCTTTGGCCAGCCAGGAGCGCGTATCGGCTTCTTCTTCGAGTGGAACGAACTGGCCGTCGACCAGGCTCGGATGCTCAGGGTAGTTGAGCTTCAGGGTTTCCAGACTGGTGGCCGCCAGTTCGTCCAGGGTCAGGCGCTGGTAGGCTTCGGTCATTACCGCCAGGCCGTCGCCGACCGCCGGGGTTTCCTGGAAGTTTTCCACCACGTAGCGGCCGCGGTTGGCGGCGGCGACATACGCCTGGCGAGTCAGGTAGTAGTGGGCCACGTGGATTTCATAGGCGGCCAACAGGTTGCGCAGGTGGATCATGCGCTGCTTGGCATCCGGCGCATAACGGCTGGTTGGATAGCGGCTGGTCAGCTGGGCGAACTCGTTGTAGGAGTCGCGGGCAGCGCCTGGGTCGCGCTTGGTCATGTCCAACGGCAGGAAGCGCGCGAGCAAGCCACGATCCTGATCGAAGGACGCCAGGCCTTTCAGGTAATAGGCGTAGTCGACGTTCGGGTGCTGCGGGTGCAGGCGAATAAAACGCTCGGCGGCTGAACGGGAGGCTTCCGGCTCGACGTTCTTGTAATAGGCGTAAATCAGTTCCAGCTGAGCCTGCTCGGCATAGCGACCGAATGGGTAGCGCGACTCCAGAGCCTTGAGGTTGGCGATGGCGCTGGTGTAGCTGCGGTTGTCCAGGTCGGTCTGAGCCTGCTGGTACAGCTCGGTTTCACTCAGGTTTTCGTCCACAACATCCTTGGATGAGCAGGCGGCAGTGAGGGCGAGGATGGCGATCAGCAGCAGGTGTTTCACTTGCATGGCGGCTTGCGTCCCTGTGACGGCGGCTGTCTTGAACCAGGCCGTCCTGTTATGATGAGCACCCCCGGTTCCCCTGGGGCAAAGACGCCGTATTTAACCACAAGCGTGTAGCCGAAACCAAAGGCTACGCCCCCGCCGTTGCAGAGCATGTCTTCTATAAATAAGCTGGCCATTCAACTGAACGCCGAGGTGCCGTACGATCTGGGCGGTCAACGCCTCGATCAAGTCGCCGCCCAATTGTTCGCCGAACACTCGCGTTCGCGCCTGTCTGCCTGGATCAAAGAGGGGCTGCTGACCGTCGACGGCGCCGTGCTGCGCCCGCGTGACATCGTGCATGGCGGGGCTCTGCTGGAGCTCAACGCCGAGCAAGAGGCCCAGGGCGAGTGGATCGCTCAGGATATCGAGCTGGATATCGTCTATGAAGACGAGCACTTGTTGGTGATCAACAAACCAGAGGGCCTGGTGGTGCACCCGGCCGCCGGGCATGCCGACGGCACCTTGCTGAATGCCTTGCTGCATCATGTGCCGGACATCGTCAATGTGCCGCGCGCCGGCATTGTCCATCGTCTGGACAAGGACACCACCGGCCTGATGGTGGTGGCCAAGACCATCCAGGCGCAGACCCAGCTGGTCGACCAGCTGCAAAAGCGCACGGTCAGCCGCATCTATGAGTGCATCGTGATCGGCGTGATTACCGCCGGTGGCAAGATCGATGCGCCGATCGGCCGCAGCTCCTCGCAGCGCCAGCGCATGGCGGTGACCGACGGCGGCAAGCAGGCGATCAGTCACTATCGGGTGCTGGAGCGCTTCCGCTCGCACACCCATACCCGCGTCAAGCTGGAAACCGGGCGTACCCACCAGATTCGTGTGCACATGAGTCACGTCGGTTATCCACTGGTCGGTGATCCGGTGTACGGCGGGCGTTTCCGCATTCCGCCGGCGGCCAGCCAGACCCTGGTGCAGAGTTTGAAGGAGTTTCCGCGTCAGGCCCTGCATGCGCGCTTCCTCGAACTGGATCACCCGGTGACCGGGCGGCGGATGAAGTGGGAGTCGCCCCTGCCGGATGATCTGGTCTGGCTGCTGACGCTGCTGCGTCAGGATCGCGAGGCGTTTATCGGGTGAGTGCCTGGGCGCATGACTGGCTGACACCGGATTGGCCGGCGCCCGCGCGGGTCAAGGCGTGCGTCACGACCCGCGCGGGCGGCATCAGTGCGGCGCCTTTCGACAGTCTTAACCTCGGCGAGCATGTCGAGGATGATCCCGTTGCGGTGGCGAAGAATC
>JBFKAF010000381.1:0-4040 GCA_041621735.1 Pseudomonas sp. | reverse complement strand
TTCACCCCTACTCAAGCAGGAGCCGCCATGGCCTTTATCACCGAATTGAAAACTTTCGCCGCCCTCGGCACCGGCGTGATCGGCGCTGGCTGGATCGCCCGCGCCCTGGCCCATGGCCTCGACGTCGTGGCCTGGGACCCGGCACCTGGCGCCGAAGCGGCGCTGCGCGAGCGCATCGCCAATGCCTGGCCGGCCCTGGAGCAACAAGGCTTGGCGCCCGGCGCATCGCCGCAGCGCCTGCGTTTCGAGGCGACCATCGAGGGCTGTGTGAAGGACGCCGACTTCATCCAGGAAAGCGCGCCCGAGCGCCTCGAGCTGAAGCTCGACCTGCACGCCAAGATCAGCGCCGCGGCGCGTCCCAACGTGCTGATCGGTTCGAGCACCTCGGGCCTGCTGCCCAGCGAGTTCTACGCCGACGCCGTGCACCCCGAGCGCTGTGTGGTCGGTCACCCGTTCAACCCGGTGTACCTGTTGCCGTTGGTGGAAGTGGTCGGCGGCGAGAAGACCGCGCCGGAAGCGGTGCAGGCAGCCATTCAGGTGTATACCTCCCTGGGCATGCGCCCGCTGCACGTGCGCAAGGAAGTACCGGGCTTCATCGCCGACCGTCTGCTCGAGGCGCTGTGGCGCGAGTCGCTGCACCTGGTCAACGATGGTGTGGCCACCACCGGCGAGATCGATGATGCGATCCGCTTCGGTGCCGGCTTGCGCTGGTCGTTCATGGGTAGCTTCCTGACCTATACCCTGGCGGGCGGCAATGCCGGCATGCGCCACTTCATGGCCCAGTTCGGCCCGGCGCTGAAACTGCCCTGGACCTACCTGGAAGCCCCAGAGCTGACCGACGGCCTGATCGACAGCGTGGTGGAAGGCACCGCAGAGCAGCAGGGCGAGCGCAGCATCGCCGAGCTGGAGCGCTATCGCGATGACTGCCTGATGGCAGTGATGGAAGCGATCAAGGCAACCAAGGCCAAGCACGGCTTCGACTTCGCCGAATAATAATCCTGGGCACCTGACACGCCTTAGGTTGCGGCAGAAAATCTAGGGTGGGTTAGCGGCGCCAACTGCCGAGCGTTCGGTCGCCGCTAGCGTGGCGCGCCGCGTAACCCACCACTCGATAGCCCGCGTTGCGTCTATGGTGGGTTACGGCGCAATGGGGCTCCGGGGGACCGCGCTATCGGCAGCATGCGCCTAACCCACCCTACGGGTTTCGTGCAAATCGATTCCAACTTTGAGGGCCATTACCGCCATGCTCACCACCTATCAGACCACCGTTCTCCCCGAGTGGGTGGACTACAACGGCCATCTACGCGATGCCTTCTACCTGCTGATCTTCAGTTTCGCCACCGATTCGCTGATGGATCACCTCGGCCTCGACGAGGCGGGACGCACGCGCACCGGGCATACCCTGTACACCCTGGAGTGCCATCTGAATTACCTCGACGAGGTCAAGTTGGGTGAGGCGGTGGAGGTCCGCAGCCAGCTGCTGGCGCATGACGGCAAACGCCTGCATGTCCACCACAGCCTGCATCGCCCAGGCGACGCCGCCGCGTTGGCCGAGAGCGAGCAGATGCTGATGAACATCGATACCGCCACCTCGCGCTCGGCGGCCTTCGACGAGCAGGTGCTGCAGCGGGTGTTGGCCCTGGGCGAGGCCCATCGCGGTCTGCCAGCGCCGGCCTATGTCGGCCGGGTGATCGGCTTGCCGCCGGCCCGGGCATAGGGTCAACGCCGGCCCAGGGCAGAGTAGTGAATAAGCGCGCAAAACAATAAATAAGCATCCCGCCAGGAGATCGCCATGAACGCTGTAGATTCCTCCCTAGACGCTGCGCCTATCGCCGATTGGCGCAGCTATCCGATCAGCGCCGACCTGGTCAATCTGGTCCCTGCGAGCGATGCGCTGGACACGCTGTGGAGCGACGGGCGGGTCAGCCCCTTCCACTATCAGTGGTTGCGCGACAACTGCGCCTGCGGCCAGTGCGTGTACAGCGTGACCCGTGAGCAGCTGTTCGAGATCGTCGACGTGCCGGAGCAGCTGCATCCCCAGCGCACGCGCATCGACGAGCAGGGGCATCTGCTGATCGACTGGCAGGATGGCCATCACAGCCGCTTTCACCCCGGCTGGCTGCGCGCCCACGCCTATGACGAGGCCTCGCGCGCCGAGCGCCGCGCGCAACGGCCGCAGAGCCGCCTGTGGGGTGCGGAGTTCAGCGAGCAACTGCCGCATTTCGATTATCAAGCGGTGATGGAGGATGACGGCGCGTTGCTGCAGTGGCTGCTTGCGGTGCGCGATCTCGGGCTGACCCAGCTACGCGCCGTGCCGACCACCGAGGACGTGTTGCCAGTGCTGGCCAAGCGCATCTCCTTTATCCGCGAGAGCAACTTCGGCGTGCTGTTCGACGTGCAGTCCAAGGCCGACGCCGACAGCAATGCCTACACCTCCTTCAACCTGCCGCTGCACACCGACCTGCCGACCCGCGAGCTGCAGCCGGGCCTGCAGTTTCTGCATTGCCTGGTCAACGATGCCACGGGCGGCGAGAGTGTGTTCGTCGACGGCTTCGCCATCGCCGAGGCCTTACATCAGGAGGCGCCTGAGCTGTTCCATACCCTGTGTGAAACGCCCATCGAGTTCCGCAACAGGAGCCGCAACAGCGACTACCACCGTCTGGCGCCGATCATCGCCCTGGATGCTTACGGCGTGGTCAGTGAGATCCGCATGGGCAACTTCCTGCGGGGCGCCTTCGATGCACCGGTGGAGCGCATGCCGGCGCTGTATAGCGCCTATCGCCGCTTTATCGCCATGACCCGCGAACCGCGCTTTCGCGTGCAGCGCCGGCTGGAGGCGGGGCAACTCTGGTGCTTCGACAACCGCCGTACCCTGCATGCGCGCACCGAGTTCGATCCGAGCAGCGGGGCGCGGCATTTCAAGGGCTGTTACGTCGATCGGGACGAGCTGCTGTCGCGGATTCATGTGCTGCAGCGCTAGGGCGACAAACACGCAAGCCGGCATAGCCTTGTCTGGCGATCGGGGTGCTGCGGTGCTGAGGCGGCCGTTTAACGATGAGCGGTTTGCCCGCGCAGCAACGCATAAATATGAGGGCAAAGGCAGTGTTGTTATTGCTTCCGCTGACTTTGCCTCTCCATAGCCATGCTTTACGTATCGTTTTTGCCGATTTTTGCGAAATAAGGCCGCTTCGAACTGAAGCCGCAGTATTCAAAGTCGGATTACGCAAATTACGTACAAAGGTGATGACCAGCCAACGCCTCGCAGGTGTTTATTCAACTCGCAGTGGAACGCCTCGAACGGCGCCGGGTACTGCAGGAAGATCAACACCTGGTGCGGCAAAAACTTGGTGCCAGGCGGATCAGCCGGCGGTGAGAAGGATTTTTTCGGGGTATTGAAGAAATAGCGACACGCATAACAAATAGAAAAATCAGCCGTAACTCCACGCGGAGAACACGTAAATGTCGACAATAAAACAAAAGTTCGGTGGCGCCCCTGGCACTACCGTGTTCAAAGAAGATTTGTTGTGTAAAAGCGGATTGTTCAAGGGCATGCACAAGGGCATGACTATTGTGTCCGCGGTGATGGTCTTGGCCTTCGTGCTATTTGCCGGCAGCAATAGCGAGATGGCCGGAAAACTTTTCGGCGCCACCCGCAGCTGGATCGAAGGGATTTTCGGTTGGTACTACCTGGTGGCCATGGTGTTCTTCATCCTGGTCTGCTCCGTGCTGGTGTTCACCCGTTACGGCAGCGTGCGCCTGGGCGATGACGACAGCCGCCCCGAGTTCAGCAACTTCGCCTGGTTCGCCATGCTGTTCTCCGCCGGCATCGGCATCGGCATCCTGTTCTTCGGCGTGGCCGAACCGATCTTCTACCTGGATAACAGCGGCGCCTTCGGCTACCCGAACAACCCCTATGCCGACATGGCCGGGGCCACCGCCATCGACCATGCCCGCGCGGTGGATGCCCTGCGGGTGACCTACTTCCACTGGGGCTTCCATGGCTGGGCGGTGTACGCCATCGTCGGCCTGTCGCTGGCCTA
>JBFKAF010000380.1:0-4051 GCA_041621735.1 Pseudomonas sp. | reverse complement strand
GGCCATGGCCGGATCACTTCCGTGTGGTCACCCTGCCGCGGGTAGACGATCTCGAACAGGCGATCGGGCGTATCGGCAACTTCCTCAAAGGCTACCAACAGTAGCCGGAGCGCTGCATGTCCCAGGTTAATCGCGCCGAATTGCTCGGCAAAGGCAGCGACACCGGCCTGGCCCTGCCAGGCTTCATCGACACGCCACTGAACCCTGACATGCCCAGCCGGCCCTTTCCGATTGACGCGCAACGTGACGACGCGCTAATTGCCACACACATCGACAAGCGCCACCGCAGTGCCTGTGTGCCTGGCTGGCCCTGGGCAATACTCGGTCGCCTGCTGCCTTTACTGCCCACCTCGACGATTGGGAAGCGCTAAGTCCATGGACCTACAGATCGACGATTTCTACAGGGATGCCGCCCGCGGCCTGCTGCTGCTCTACCAGGTCTTTCCACGCAAGATGGCGCTGTATGTGGAAGACCTGATCGGTCGCGAAGAGGTGGACGAGTTCGGCCTGCCCAGCAAACGCCACCAAAGCTGCCTGGGCGCCCTGCTGTGGCTGGCCGAGGAAGGCTACCTGCGCTTCGACTCGAGCATTGCCTACGATGCCTTGGATCAGGCGGTGCTCAGCGAAAAAGGCTTTCTGCGCCTGTCCCGTAGCCTGCCCCACGCCCTGCCCGACGGCGAGGTATTGCCGCCCAGCGTGCGCCGCGTGCAAGGCACCCTGGCCTTTCAGCTGCGCCAGGCAATCGCCGAGCAACACGGCGAACGACTCGCTCGCCTGACCCGCCTGCTCTTCGAAAGCGCTCTAACTGGCGCAGACGACACAGTTTGAAATAGTCCCTCGATTGAAGATTCCAACCCCGCGCCCTTATATAGCCCGCATAACCGGTACGCCTTTCCCGTGAGGAGTAGTTTCACACCATGATGCGCATTCTGTTGTTCCTGGCCACCAACCTGGCCGTCCTTATCATCGCCAGCATCACGCTCAAACTACTAGGAGTGGATCGCTACACCGGCCAGAACTACAGCAGCCTGCTGATTTTCTGCGCCGTGTTCGGCTTTGCCGGCTCGCTGATCTCGCTGCTCATCTCCAAATGGATGGCGAAGATGAGCACCGGCACCGAGATCATCAGCCAGCCCCGTACCCGCCATGAACAGTGGCTGCTGCAAACCGTCGAGGAACTGTCCCGCGAAGCGGGCATCAAGATGCCCGAGGTCGGCATCTTCCCGGCTTATGAGTCCAACGCCTTTGCCACCGGCTGGAACAAGAACGACGCGCTGGTCGCCGTGAGCCAAGGCCTGCTGGAGCGCTTCTCCCCCGATGAGGTGCGCGCCGTGCTGGCCCACGAGATCGGCCACGTGGCCAATGGCGACATGGTCACCCTGGCGCTGATCCAGGGCGTGGTGAACACCTTCGTGATGTTCTTCGCGCGGATCTTCGGCAACTTCGTCGACAAGGTGATCCTGAAAAACGAAAACGGTCATGGCATCGGCTATTTCGTCGCGACCATCTTCGCCGAACTGGTACTCGGCATCCTGGCCAGCATCATCGTCATGTGGTTCTCGCGCAAAAGGGAATTCAAGGCCGACGAAGCAGGCGCTCGCCTGGCCGGCACTAATGCCATGATCGGTGCCCTGCAGCGCTTGCGCGCCGAGCAAGGGGTGCCGGTGCAGATGCCTGACAGCCTGACCGCGTTCGGCATCAACGGCGGCCTGAAGAACGGCCTGGCTGGCCTGCTGATGAGCCACCCGCCACTGGAGGAGCGCATTGAAGCGCTGCGTCAGCGCGGCTAAGCACGGCACACATAAAAAGGGCGACCCGGGGTCGCCCTTTTTATTGGCTATGTCCCAGTTACGTGTTGCACGCCGCTTTTGTAGGGGGGGTTAGTGGCGCTGAGCAGAGGCTGAAAATCAACTGCGGAAATTGCGCGCCACGTAACCCACCAAGCGGTTGTCGGCTTACCTCATCTGCTGGGTTACGGCGCAACCGACTACGCACCGGCAAGTTTTATTGGTCAATGTTCCGCGCACAGCCAGCCCCTAACCACTGCCCTCGCTTTTACCCTGCGACGAACCTTAAGCCCACACTCCTGTCGGATTCTAGGAGGATAAAGAACCTCAAGGATTGGCCGAGCCCCGGCACTGCTCCGAGCACGACGACAACGGGAGATGATGACATGAGCTACAACTGGGATCTGATCGAGCGTTTACTGCACGAAGTGCAGAGTTCTGCCGGCAAGCGCTTTGCCCCACGGACTTACGCCGAAGAGCTGGCGGCAGAGTTGCAGCACGCCGGCCAGCCCACCGACAATCTGGACGCCCTGAAGGCCCAGGCGACAGACTATGAGGCGCAGCTGCTCGAGGCAGGCTTTATCGCCCCACGGCCTGAAAGCGAGGGCGGGAACGGCGAGAATTTCGTATTGACCGATCGCGGATCGCAACTGCTTAGCATGATCGACAGCAGTTTCCCCGGAGACGAACACCCACGTGAAGTGCTCGACAAACAAGGACTGGCCGCGCTGACGCCAGAGATCTTCGACAAAGTTGCCGCCGAAGCAAACTTGACCTAACTGCCCGAATGCCTGGCGCCATCACCGCTACACGATTGACTGCACCCGGGGCCTGGCCACCCCAGGCGGGCCATGTAACCACACGCGCCGGGATAACTGCTGCTCACTCGGCACGGATCAGTCGATAAGCACGCTCATCCAGGCGCGTCAGCCCTCGCTGCTGAAACTTAAAATTTTCCCCCAGCACATCCCGTGCCTGCATTAACGTCATCTGCCAGCCACTTTCGAACAACCCCTGCACTTCCTCCTCAACCAGCGCAAAGGGCGGCCCCTGCATCTCGCCCTGCGGATAATCCAGAGTCACCAGCAAGCCCTGACAGCCAGGCGCGAGAAGCTCGCGCAGGTGCGCCACATAACGCGCGCGCATCTCCGCTGGCAAGGCGATCAAGGCGGCACGGTCATACAGCGCCTGGCAGTCGCCCAGTTGCCGTGCAGTCAAGGCGAAGAAATCACCGCAATAGATCTCCACCGAGCCGGCTCGATAAACCTTGAACGCCCCGTCCTGACTGATCTGCGCCTGCAATCCATGCGCGCTGAAGAAATCCTCGACCGCCTTCTGCGCCAACTCGACCCCCACTACCCGGCAGCCCTGCGCCGCCAGCCAGGCCATATCCAGGCTCTTGCCGCACAGTGGCACCAGCACACGCGCTCCGCTCGGCAACCCCAGCCCAGGCCAGTGGCGTTGCAGGTAGGGGTTGACCTCGTTCGCATGAAAACCGATTTCGTTGCGCGCCCAACGCGCCTGCCAAAATTCCGCGTGCATGCCGCCTCCTCAATGTTTAACCGAGCAATCCTGACCCAAACCGCGCGCCGGGCCAACCTCCACTACTTCTGATACGGCCACTGCCGCTCGGGTGCAGATCGGCCCGGGCTGCGAGAATCCGCTTGCGCTTCATGCCGTGCCGGCCAAAACATCTATCCAGCCGATCAAATAGCCCGAGTATTCCCGTTTGATTCTCCCGAATGACTGATTGAAGATCGCCCTCATTGCCAAGGAGTACGCCATGCTACCCAGTCTGTTCATCTCTCACGGCTCACCGATGCTGGCCCTGGAGCCCGGTGCCAGCGGGCCGGCACTGGCCCGCCTGGTCGCAGAACTGCCGACACCCCGCGCAATCCTGGTGGTATCCGCTCACTGGGAGAGCCCGGAGCTGTACGTCACCAACTCAGCTCAACCTGAGACCTGGCATGACTTCCATGGCTTCCCAAACGAGCTTTATGCGCTGCGCTACCCCGCCCCAGGCCATCCGCTGCTGGCCCAGGAGATCGTCAATCGCTTAACGGTTGCCGGACTGCACGCCCGGCTCGACCCACGGCGCCCACTGGATCATGGTGCCTGGGTGCCCCTGTCGCTGATGTACCCGCAGGCCCAGATTCCCGTCGTGCAGCTGTCCTTACCCAGCCATCAAGGCCCCGCCCTGCAGACCCGTGTCGGCCACGCCCTGGCCGAACTGCGCGAAGACGGCGTGCTGCTGATCGGCTCCG
>JBFKAF010000379.1:0-4056 GCA_041621735.1 Pseudomonas sp. | reverse complement strand
GCAGTGGAGCGCCAACCGACCGAGCGGCCACGTCAGCCGCCGCGCCGCCTGGATTCGCCAGCAGATGCGTCAACTCGGCGGCAACCACTACCTCAACCAGCTGCAAGCCACCCGCCCGGGCTGGTGGCCGAGCTGGCTGAAGGTCTAAACAGCCCCAGTTCAATAGCCATAACCGGCGACGCGGCGCCTGACGGCTGCGCTAAGGCTGGCGCAGGGCCTTGCGCGGCCCAGCTTGCAGCACGCGCAAACGCTCATCCTGGATGTGCAGGGTCAGCCCCAACTCGGGGTACACCCAGGCCTGGCCTTCGTCTAATTCCAGGCGCAAGCGCGGCTGGCCCAGACTGCCGAGCAGGCGCTCGACCGCCACCTCGGCCTGAGGCTTGAGCGCCAGACTGGCGATCGCATGACTGCCCAGCTGCGCCAGTAACTGCTCGCTCAGCGGCTGCTCGCCGCCCTGCACGCTCGCCCCCTGCGCCGCCACCAGGCTGGCGCGCTCGGCCTCGCTCAACGCCAGTTCGGCTTCCAGCGTCCAGGGCTCGCCAGCCGCCTGCCACTGCCCGCGATAGAGCAAGCGCGGCCCCTGCAGACTCGACTGCAGCCACAACTCGCCCGCCAGCTCATCGCGCAATCGGGCCAGGCTCAGGTCGTCATCGGCCAGCGGCGTCAGCACCTTGGCTTGCCACTCGTCCAGCCAGGGCAAGGGTTCAACGGGGACCGGCGGACGCATCAACCACGCGCCCCAGGCGAAGAACAGCAGCGCGACAGCGGCAAACACCAACCAGTGCTGCGCGCGCAGGGGCGGCATTGTCTTCAAGGTTTTTCTCCAGGCAGAAAAAAGCCGCACCTGGGTGCGGCTTTTCGGGGTGTGCGGTTACGCCGCAATCGAGCCCTTGAGCTTGTTCATGGCGTTCTTCTCCAGCTGGCGGATGCGCTCGGCGGAGACGTTGTACTTGGCCGCCAGGTCGTGCAGCGTGGCCTTCTCTTCGGCCAGCCAGCGCTGGTAGAGAATGTCGCGGCTGCGCTCGTCGAGGCCTTCCAGGGCCTGGTGCAAGTTGGCGCTGGAGCTGTCGCTCCAGTCGGCGTCTTCCAGCTGCCGCGCCGGATCGTAACGGTGGTCTTCCAGGTACTGTGCCGGCGACTGAAAGGCGCTGTCGTCATCCGCCTCGGCGGCCGGATCGAAGGCCATGTCGTGGCCGGTCAGGCGGCTTTCCATCTCGCGCACTTCGCGCGGTTCGACCCCCAGGCTTTCCGCCACGGCATGCACTTCGTCGTTATTCAGCCAGGCCAGACGCTTCTTCTGGCTACGCAGGTTGAAGAACAGTTTGCGCTGCGCCTTGGTGGTGGCGACTTTGACGATGCGCCAGTTGCGCAGGATGAACTCATGGATTTCCGCACGAATCCAGTGCACGGCGAAGGACACCAGACGCACGCCCATTTCCGGGTTGAAGCGTTTGACTGCCTTCATCAGGCCGACGTTGCCTTCCTGAATCAGGTCGGCCTGGGCCAGGCCGTAGCCGGAATAGCTGCGCGCGATATGCACGACGAAACGCAGGTGCGCGAGCACCATCTGCCGAGCCGACTCGAGGTTCTGCTGATAGTAGAGACTCTCGGCCAGTTCGCGCTCCTGCTCTTGGGTCAACAGCGGTATGCAGTTGACCGCATGCACGTAGGCCTCCAGGTTGGCGCCTGGGACTAGGGCATGAACAGGTTGCAATGAAGTGGACATGGGGATCCTCCGACTCACGAATCGCGTGAAGTGTAGCACTGCGCAATATGACTTGGAACGCGTATACAAGTTCCGTTACAGATAGTCAATATTAACGAAATCAATTACTTACTACCTGGGGGCCAATTCATTCAAATGCCGGGCGACCGCCACCCAGGCGCCGATATAGCCCAGCAGCACCGCGCCCAGCACCAACGACAGGCCATCCGCCAGCGGCACCCCGGCCAGCGCGAAGTCGCTGCCGTACAACCCGGCCAGGCGCACCACCGCGGCGTTCAGCCAGTCCAGGCCGTAGGCCAGCACCAGCCAGGCCAGCAAGCCGGCACCGAAGCCGTAGAGCGCGCCCATATAGAGGAAGGGCCGACGCACGTAGCTGTCGGTACCGCCGACCAGCTTGATTACCTCGATCTCGGTGCGCCGGTTCTCGATATGCAGACGAATGGTATTGCCGATCACCAGCAGCAGGGCCATCACCAGCAACAGGGTCAGGCCGAAGACGAAACGCTCGCCGAGCTTGAGGATCGCCGTCAGGCGCTCGACCCAGAGCAGGTCGAGCTGCGCCTGCTGCACCTTGGGCAGCTCGGCCAGACGCAGGCGCAAGGCTTCCAGGGTGGTCTTGTCCACCTCCTTGGGGGTCACCAACACCACGCCAGGCAAGGGATTTTCCGGCAGTTCCTTGAGCGCCTCGCCCAGCCCCGACTGCTGCTGAAACTCGTTGAGTGCCTGCTCGCGGCTGATCCACTCGGCTTCCTCGACATCCTCCATCGCCGCGATCAATTCGCGCAGCCCCTCACCCTCGGCCTCGCTGGCGTCGATATTGAGGAACAGGGAAATCTGCGCCGCCCGTTGCCAGGAGCCACCGAGGCGGTCGACGTTCTCCAGGAGCAGGGCCAGGCCCATCGGCAGGCTCAGGGCCACGGCCATCACCAGGCAGGTAAAGAAGCTGCCGATCGGCTGCTTGGCCAAGCGCCGCAGGCTGTCGACCAGACTGGCACGGTGGCTTTCCAGCCAGGCGTGCAACTGGCTTTGAAAGTCCGGGCCGTCGTCCGGGGTCGGCTGCTCGGAGTTTTTCGGTGCCGCGCCGACGCGCTGGGCCGGTTGCGGAGGTGGAATTCGGGTGGCGCTCATCAGACGGCTTCTCCGTCGCCGATCAAACGGCCGCGTTGCAGGGTCAGCATGCGGTGGCGCATGCGCGCGATCAGGGCCAGGTCGTGGCTGGCGATCAGTACGCTGGTGCCGAGCCGGTTGATGTCCTCGAACACCCCCATGATCTCCGCCGCCAGACGCGGATCGAGGTTACCGGTCGGTTCGTCGGCGAGCAGCAGGGCCGGCCGATGGACGATCGCCCGGGCAATGCCGACGCGCTGCTGCTGGCCGGTGGACAGGTCGCCGGGGAACAGCTCGGCCTTGTCCGCCAGCGCCACGCGCTCCAGGGCGGAGCCGACGCGCTTGCCGATCTCCGGTTTGGACAGGCCGAGAATCTGCAGCGGCAGGGCAATGTTGTCGAACACGCTGCGATCGAACAGCAGCTGGTGATTCTGGAACACCACGCCGATCTGCCGGCGCAGGAAGGGAATCTGCGCATTGGTGATCTGTGCCAGGTCTTGCCCGGCCAGCAGCAGCTTGCCGGTGGTCGGTCGCTCCATCGCCAGGATCAGACGCAGCAGGGTGCTCTTGCCGGCACCGGAGTGCCCGGTGACGAAGAGGAACTCGCCACGCCGGACACGAAAACTCAGCTCGTGCAGCCCGACGTGACCATTGGGGTAACGTTTACCGACCTGCTCGAAACGAATCATGCGCTCTCTCTTTCCGCAAACAGCGCCTGGACAAAGGGTTCGGCCTCGAAGGTGCGCAGATCGTCGATACCCTCACCGACACCGATATAACGGATCGGCAGACCGAACTGCTTGGCCAGGGCGAAGATCACCCCGCCCTTGGCCGTGCCGTCCAACTTGGTCAGGGCCAGGCCGGTGAGGCTGACGGTCTGGTTGAACTGCTTGGCCTGGTTGATCGCGTTCTGCCCGGTGCCGGCGTCCAGTACCAGCAAAACCTCGTGCGGCGCGGTGTCATCCAGCTTGCCGATCACCCGGCGGACCTTCTTCAGCTCTTCCATCAGGTTGTCTTTGGTATGCAGGCGCCCTGCTGTGTCGGCGATCAGCACGTCCATGCCACGGGCCTTGGCGGCCTGCACCGCATCGAAGATCACCGAGGCGGAATCGGCGCCGGTGTGCTGGGCGATCACCGCGATCTGGTTGCGCTCGCCCCACACCTGCAATTGCTCGACCGCCGCGGCGCGGAAGGTATCGCCGGCGGCCAGCATGACCTTCTTG
>JBFKAF010000378.1:0-4056 GCA_041621735.1 Pseudomonas sp. | reverse complement strand
CATCGAGGCGCTCCTGATTCCGCTCGGTGGGTTACGCGGCGCCCGGCAAGCGTGTCGCCTGCCCAGGTCGGTGCCCTGCGCCGCTAACCCACCCTACGCCAGGGTCGCCAGCCACTGCGGAATCCGCCGTTCCAGGTAATAGCCGGGGCGCTGCAGCGAGCCTTCGATAAAACCGACGTGACCGCCCTGGGCATGCAGTTCGAGCTGGGTCGTGGCCGAGAGTTCGTGGGGCTCCGGCAGGCTATGGCGGAACACGAAGGGGTCGTCGGCAGCCTGGATCAGCAGGGTCGGGGTGCGAATGGCGCCGAGAAAATAACGGCTGGAGGCACGCTGGTAATAGTCCTGGGCACCGCTGAAGCCGTGCAGCGGCGCGGTCACCCGGCCGTCGAAGTCCCAGAAGGTGCGCATGCCGTCCAGCGGCCCCAGCTTGTCCAATTCAGAAAGGCGATCGGCCAGACCCTGGTGGGCGAACAGGCGGCGTTTACTGTCCACATAGCTGACCAGCTCGCGCATGAAGTGCGCCTGGTAGAACCTGGAGAAGCCGATGCCGATGCGATCCGCGCACTGATCCAGGCGAAACGGCACGGACACCGCCACGGCCCCTTGTAGCTGGCTGTCTTCGCCGGATTCGCCGAGGTATTTGAGCAGTACATTGCCGCCCAGCGAGTAACCCGCCGCATACAGCGGCGCCATCGGCCGCTGGGCGCGCAGGTGGCGCACGGCTTCGGCCAGGTCCTCGCTGGCGCCTGAGTGGTAGCCGCGCGGCAGCAGATTCGGCTCGCCCGAGCAGCCGCGCCAGTTCAGCGCCACACTGGCCCAGCCTTGCGCGGCCAAGGCCTGCTGCACGCCGAGCACGTACAGCGAACTGGATGAGCCGGTCAGACCGTGCAGCACCAGCACCAGGGGTGCCGTGGCGTTATGCGGGCCATACCAGTCGAGGTCGAGGAAGTCGCCGTCTTCCAGCCACAGGCGTTCACGCCTGCGCTGCAGTCGCGGCGCCGTGCGGCACATCGGGTTCCACAGCGTTTGCAGGTGTGGGCCGGGCAGCCACCAGGCGGGTTTGAAGGGTGTGTTCATGGGCGTAACCGCTAGCCCGGATGCACTCCGGGGATTGGCTGAGTAGCCGAGGATCTGTTCCCGGATTGTACCGGGCTAGTTGGTTGCCGGGGTGCGCTGCCACAGCGCGTAATACACCTGCCCGGCTTTCTGTTCGCGGTGCAGGCGCCAGTTGCCGGGCAGGCCGAGGCTGGACGGTGAATTTTCGCTCTCGGTGTAGATCCAGGCGTGGGGGCTCAACCAGCCGTGGTTTTCCAGCAGGTTGCAGGCCGGCAGCAGCAGGTCCTGGCTGAACGGCGGGTCGAGAAACACCAGGTCGAATGGGCTTGCGGCGGGGTTGCCGAGGTAGGCCAGGGCGTCGGCCTGTAGCAGCTGGCCATTCTCGCAGCGCAGGGTCTGCAGATGCCCACGCAGGCTGGCGATGGCCTGCGGATTGAGGTCCAGGGCCAGGGCACTGCCTGCACCGCGTGACAGCGCCTCGAGAAACAATGCGCCGCTGCCGGCGAACAGGTCGAGCACCTTGGCGCCCTCGACATGCGGCGCCAGCCAGTTGAACAGCGTTTCGCGCACCCGGTTCGGGGTGGGGCGCAGGCCATGGGCCATGGGGAAGCCGAACTGACGGCTGCGCCATTGGCCGCCGATGATCCGTAGTTGGCCATCGCCACCATGGGCAGGCGCCGCCTTCGGCGCGGAGGATCGTTTGCGCATCAGTGCTCCGGTACGCCGGCGGGTTGCCCGGCGGGTGTGTCGGTGGGCGGCGGCAGCTCTTGCTGCGCCACGCTGGGGCCGGCGCTGACGATCACCAGTGCCTGCGGATCGAGATGCTTGGCCATGGCCGTTTTCACCTGCTCGGCGGTCAAGGCCTGGACTTGCCGCATGAAGACTTCCAGGTAATCCAGCGGCAGGTCGTAGAAGCCCATCGAGCCGAGCTGGCCGACGATCGCCGCGTTGCTCGCGGTGGACAGCGGGAAGCTGCCGGCCAACTCGCGCTTGGCGTTGTCCAGCTCCTCCTGGGTCGGGCCACTGGCCAGGTAGTCGCGCAGTAGATCCTTGACCAGTTGCAGGGTGCCCTCGCTGAGTTCGGCGCGGGTTTGCAGGTTGATCATGAAGGGGCCGCGCGCCTGCATGGCGCTGAAACCCGAGTAGACGCCGTAGGTCAGCCCGCGTTTCTCGCGCACCTCTTCCATCAGGCGAGTGCCGAAACCACCGCCACCGAAGATCTGGTTGCCCAGGTAAAGCGCGGCGTAGTCCGGGTCGCGGCGGTCGATGCCGAGCTGGGCAATCATCAGGTGGGTCTGCTTGGACGGGAACTCGATATGGTGGAGGCCGGCTTCGGGCTCTTGTGGCTGGGCGATTTTCGCCAGCGCCGGACCTGGCGGCAGGGCGGCGGAGACCCGCGCCACCAGGGCTTCGGCCTCGCTGCGCGAGAGGTCGCCAACCAGCGCGATGACCACGTTGCCGGCGGCATAGGCCCTGGCATGGAAGGCCTGCAGCTGCTCGCGACCGATCGCCGGGATCGAGCTGGCGCTGCCCTCGCTCGAATGGGCGTAAGGGTGGTTGCCGTATAGGCGCTCGAACAGTTCCAGGCTGGCAAGTTTGGCGGGGCTCTGTTTCTGGTACTCGAAGCCCGCCAGCATCTGGTTCTTGATCCGCGCCAGGGCGTCTTCCGGAAAGGTCGGCTGGCCGATCACTTCAGCGAACAAGCGCAGGGCCGGTTCGCGTTGCTCGGCGGCCGTCAGGCTGCGCAGGCTGGCGACGGCCATGTCGCGGTAGGCGCCGTTGCCGAATTCCGCGCCGAGGCTCTCGAAGCCTGCGGCGATGGCGCCGACGTCCTTGCCCGGCACGCCTTCGTTGAGCATGGCATTGGTCAGCATGGCCAGGCCCGGTACGCCGTCATCCTGACTGCTGCCGGCGGCGAAGGTCAGGCGCAGGTCGAACATCGGCAGTTGCGGCGCCTCGACGAACAGCACCTTGGCGCCTTCGGCGGTTTGCCAGCTGTGGATCTTCAGATTGCGGTGAGTCGGCGCCTGGCCATTCAGCTCGGCGAGGGATTCGAGTTTGGCCGGTTTGGCCGGCGCAGAATTAGCCGCCTCGACGGCAACCTCAGGGCGCTTGACCAGCAGGGCCAGGATCGCCAGCAACACCAGCAGGGCCAGGCCGAGCAGGCCGTAACGCAGGCCATTACGCTCACTCATCGCGAGACTCCTCGGGCAGAACATGGGCGACGCTCAGGCGGTCGCGCTTGAAGAAGGTGCGCGCGGCTTGCTGGATGTCGGCCGGGGTGACCGCCTCCAGTTCGGCCAGCTCCTGGTCGATCAGCTTCCAGGACAGGCCGACGGTTTCCAACTGGCCGATGGTGGTGGCCTGGCTGGTGATCGAGTCGCGCTCGTAGACCAGGTCGGCGATGACCTGGGCGCGCACGCGGGCCAGCTCCTCGGCGGAGGGCGGGGTGTTCTTCAGCTCTTCCAGCTCGCGCCACAGACCGGCTTCGGCCTGTTCCAGGGTCTTGCCCATCTGCGTGTTGGGCGTCGCGGACAGCACGAACAGGCTGTCGCCGCGCACGTAGGCGCTGTACCAGGCGGACGCCCCGGACACCAGCTCCTCGCCGCGCTCCAGGCGCGTCGGCAGGCGGGCACTGTAGCCGCCATCGAGCAGGGTGCCGATCAGGCGCAGGGCATGCACCTGGCGCGGGTTTTCGGCGGTCGCCAGGCCCGGCACGTTGAAACCCATCAACAGGCTCGGCAATTGGGTCTTCAGGTGCAGGATGAGGCGTCGCTCACCCGGTGCCGCGAGTTCACGAGGAGCCTTGGCCGCTGGCACGTCGCGCTTGGGGATGGCGCCGAAGTAGCGCTGGGCCAGGGTTTTGACTTCGCTGGCGCTGACATCGCCGACCACCACCAGGGTGGCGTTGTTGGGGGCATACCAGGCCTGGTACCAGGCGCGCAGCTCCTCGACGGTCATGCGTTGCAGGTCGGCCATCCAGCCGATGGTCGGGGTGTG
>JBFKAF010000377.1:0-4057 GCA_041621735.1 Pseudomonas sp. | reverse complement strand
GGCGTGGGCCAGGGTCCACTCCAGCAGTTGCCGGGAGAGTTGCTCGGCGGCCTGGCCGAAGGCCGTAACCACGGACTCGATGCTGCTGTCGGCCGGGGCCTGGCGCACGTCGAAACGACGGCTGGCGATCAGCCGGGTGCCGTCACGCAGGCGAGCCTGTAGCAGGAGATGTACGGTTGGGCGGTCGCCCTGGTATTCGCTGTGGAACGCCAGCAGATCGCCGTCCAGCTCCAGTGCGGCGCTCAGCCGTTGTTCCTCGTCGCTCAGGGCGATCACCCGGCCGTCTTCGGCAAAGGCCGCGATCAAGCGGTCGCGCAGCAAGCGAGCCGGGTGATCGCTCCAGCGCACGCCCTGATAGGCACTGAGCCGATTGCCCTGCGGCCGCACGAGAATCCGCGAGCTGTCGAGCAGTGGGGCGCTGCTCGGCGTATTGACCCGCAGCAACCAGCTGCGGGCCGGAGTAAGTGGGGTGTCTGTGATTACCGTAGGTGCTGTGCCTGGCAACTGATAGAGGGTCAGCGTCTCGCCCTCGGGCAGCAAGGTGCAGGCGCCGAGCAGGCTGACCAACAGCAGAATAGGCAATGGCAGACAGCACTTCATGGCTGAAACTCCTCGATCCGCTCTCGGCGTAGCAGGGTGCCCGACGGGTCTTGCTTAAGTTGGCGGGAGAAGCTGTGCAGGCTGTTCAGGGTGGCGCGCAGTTCGGCCAAGGCCGGGCCCAGTTCGCCGAGGCTGTGCAGGCCGCTGTCGATCGCGGCCTGGTTGTCCTTCAGTAACTGTTCGACCTGGCGGCTGTTGCGCGCCAGTGAACTCATCAGTTGGGCGGATTGCTCGAGGGTCTGGCGTGCCGGGCCGTTGAGCAGCCGATCGGCGTTGCGCATCAGTTCGCTGGTTTGCTGCGCGGCTTGTTTCAGTTGGGTCAGGGTCTGGCCCAGGTCGTCGCGCTGGGCGGCGACACTGGCGCTGATCTGTTCCAGGTGCGCAAGGGTGCGCGACACGCGCCCGGCGTTCTCGGCGGAGAAGATCAGGTTGGCCTGATCGAGCAAGCGGGTAACGCTGCCCATCAGGTCGTCACCGTTGTTCAGCAGTTTGGCCAGCGGCGAGGTGTCGGCGGCGATTACCGGCAGCTCGCCCTTCGGACCCTTGAGTCGCGGGCTACCCGGTGTGCCGGCGTGCAGCTGGATCACCGCGGCACCGGTGATGCCGGTGATCGACAGGCGTGCCCGGGTGTCCTCGCGGATTGGCGTGGCGCCGACCACGCGGATGCGCGCGAGCACCTTGCGCGGGTCTTCGGGGTCGAGGTCGAGGCTGGCCACATCTCCGATCTTGATCCCGTTGTACTGCACCGCGCTGCCCTCGGACAGGCCGCTGACCGCCTCGTTGAAGATCACCAGGTATTCGTTGTAGGCGTGTTCGCGGCCTGACTGGTTGAGCCACAGGGCGAACAATAGGGCGGCGCCGCACAGCAGCACGCTGAACAGGCCGATCAACACATGGTGCGCACGGGTTTCCATTTACCTGCTCCCCGCCGCATCTGCGGTCCGTTCGGCCGCGCGTCCGCGTGGGCCGTGGAAGTACTGGCGAATCCAGGGATCGTCGGTGGCGGCTACCACCTCCAGGCGGTCGGCCACCAGCACCTGTTGCCGCACCAGCACCGCGACCCGGTCGCACAGGCTGTAGAGGGTGTCGAGATCGTGGGTCACCAGAAACACGCTGAGCCCCAAGGCATCGCGCAGGGTGCGCAGCAACTGGTCGAAGGCCGCTGCGCCGATCGGGTCGAGGCCGGCGGTGGGTTCGTCGAGAAAGAGGATTTCCGGGTCCAGGGCCAAGGCACGGGCCAGGGCGACGCGCTTGATCATGCCGCCAGACAGCTCGGTCGGATACTTGTCGCCGGCACCGTCCGTCAGACCGACCAGGGCCAGCTTGACCCGGGCCAGGCGCGCGGCGGCCGGGCGGCTCAGACGGGCGTGTTCGACCAGGGCCAGGGCGATGTTCTCGCTGGCAGTCAGCGAGGAAAACAGCGCGCCGCGTTGATAGAGCACACCGAAACGGCGTTGCAACTGCGCGCGTTGCGCCGTCGGCAGGTCCAGCAGCGGTTCGCCGAACACCTGTACCGTGCCGGCGTTTGGACGGTGCAAACCGATGATGCTGCGCAGCAACACCGACTTGCCGGTGCCTGTGCCGCCGACCAGCGCCAACACCTCGCCCCGGTAAAGTTGCAGATCCAGGTCCTGGTGCACGACCTGGGTGCCGAAGCGATTGCACAGCCCGCTGACCTGAATAATCGCCTCGCGGTTCACCAGCCCATCTCCATCAGGTACAAGGCGGCCAGGGCATCCAGCAGGATCACCACGAAGATCGACTGGACCACGCTGGAGGTGGTGCGATCGCCTACCGACTGGGCACTGTCGCTGACCTTGAAACCCTCCAGGCAGCCGATCAGGGCGATCAGGAAGGCGAAGATTGGCGCTTTGCTGATGCCCACCAGGAAGTGGCGCAACTCGATGCTGTCCCTGAGGATCGCGACGTAGCGGGTCGGTGAGATGTCCAGGCTCAGGGCGCAGACCATGGCGCCGCCGAGCATGCCGCTGAGCATGGCGACGAAGGTCAGCAGCGGCAGGGCGATCAGCAGGGCGAACACCCGCGGCAGCACCAGCAGTTCCATGGGGTCGAGGCCGAGGGTACGGATCGCGTCGATTTCCTCGTTGGCCTTCATCGAGCCGATCTGCGCGGTAAAGGCGCTGGCCGTGCGTCCGGCCATCAGGATGGCGGTGAGCAGCACGCCGAACTCGCGCAGGAAGGAGAACGCCACCAGGTTGACCGTGTAAATGCTGGCGCCGAAGTCGGCGAGGATGGTGGCGCCGAGAAAGGCCACCACCGCGCCGACCAGAAAACTCAGCAGGGCAACAATGGGGAGCGCATTCAGACCGCTTTGCTCCAGGTGCGCGGTCAGTGAGGTGAGGCGCCAACGCCGCGGACGCAGGAGGATCGCGGCCATGCTGGCGAGAGTCAGGCCGATAAAGCCGAGCAGCGCCAGGATCTGCTGGCCAATGCTGTGCAGCGCGGCACCGATCCGCCCGAGCAGTTCCACCAGGGTGGAGGTGTTGCGCACGGGAGCAGGTGGCGCGGCCACGGCCAGCGCTTCGGCCACTGTCTGCAGCAGCGCACGGCGGTCGGCGCTCAGCCCCGCTGCGCTGTTCGCCAGGCCGCTCAGCCGCTGGCTGCCGAGCAACTCCAGGAGCAAGGCCGCGCCCGCGGTATCCAGGGCGCCAAGCGCATGGAGATCGAGCGCTGCCTGAGCAGGCAGGCGTCCGCGCAGTGCGTCGACCTGCGGTAGCAGGCTGGCGTAGTGGGCGAGGGTCCAGTCGCCACCGATCTGTACGGTGGGGATGCCGGCCGGGTCGCTCAACGGCTGCGGGGTGATGAAGGGCGCACGGGTCATAGGCAACAGCTTAGCTGCCTGGCACGCCGATGAAGCGTCGCGGCGGCTGTCGCCCGTCAGCCAGCATGACCTTGGCTTGATGAATTCTTCACCGATTTTTCACCCTGGCTCACCTACCTTGCTCGCGCCGGCAGCTTCCTGCCGACTGGATCAGCCATCGACTTGCCCTTTGCCTGCTTTGCGCCGTGTGCGCTACAGGTTGAGACGAATGCGCCTGATCCACTTCTAACTTGCGCTTGGGGACTCGCGGATGAACAAATTGCCTCAAATCACCCTGGCGTTCTGGGTGATGAAAATCTCTGCGACCACGCTGGGGGAAACCGCCGGCGACCTGTTGTCGATGACCTTGAATGTCGGCTATGCCCTGAGCTCGTTGATCCTCCTCAGCCTGTTTCTGCTCAGCCTGATTGGCCAGCTGATGGCACGTAGCTACAAACCGGCGTTGTATTGGACGGTGATTCTCGCCACCAGCACGGCCGGCACCACCATGTCGGACTTCGTGGACCGCACCCTGGGGCTCGGCTATGCCACCGGCTCGGCCATCCTCATCGGCATTCTGATCACCACCTTTGCCGTCTGGCGGATGAGCGAGAAATCGCTGTCGGTGGACAACAT
>JBFKAF010000376.1:0-4058 GCA_041621735.1 Pseudomonas sp. | reverse complement strand
GTGAGCCCCTGAGGGTCGCAGCAATTGAGCGCCTCCGACTCTTCGTGGTGCGCCTCGTCGCAGATCGGGCAGCCCCACATTTCATGGATGATCGGCCTGCAGCACTCGGCTGCGCCGTCCTCGTCGTCGTGAATCTCGCCACAGTCTCCACATTTCCAGAGCGGCTTGGCTTCGTGCTTGGCCATTGGTTATCTCCAGGTCGAGCGATGCCCTGCCGCGCGCGGGTGCTTCGGCGGGTAGGGCGGGGTTATTCGGCGTCGGGCGCGACGATCTCGTCGCCGGGCTCGCGGGCAATCTCGCGGAGGCTTTCGCTGTGGAAAACCCGCGCTACGTTTGGCGTTAACTCGAATTTGTGGCGGATCGACTTGAGCGCCGAGGCAGACTCATCCGGCGACATGGCGGCCAGATTGATCAGCATCGTCGACATCGCCTCGCCCTTGAGGTCGTAGCCGTGTCGATCCATCAGGGTCTTGAGTGCGGCAGCGGTGCCGGGGTAGACCTTGAGGCGCAAGTCTTCGGCGCCCAGGGCCTTGTCCTTCTTGGCTGACTTGGCAGATCTGGCTTTGGTTGATTCAGCCATCACGCCTCCAGATCCATCTTCGGCCCACGCGGTATGTTCTTCTCCCGCAGCAGGCGCATGACTGAGGTGGGCGATATGTTCGTTGCCGTCGCCATTGCGTCGACAGTGGCGCCCTTGCTGGCCATGTCGCGGATCGTTTCCAGGCGTATGGCAGCCTTGGTCTTCTTCACCGTGTTCATCACGGCGCGCTTGTGGTCCATCTGGCGCAGTGTGCGACTGGGCTTAACCTTGGGCTTGCCCGGTACGTTGATGCTGAAGGTGTGCGGGCGCGGGTCGCCGATGCGGATGGCCTCGGTCTGGACTTCGCCGTTCTGCGCCTCGAAGGCGGCCATCATCGCGGCAAGCTCTGCGCTGGCGTCGGGCAGGCTCAGGCTGGTGAGTGGGTTCATTGTCTGCTCCATAGAAAAAGGCGCCGTAGCGCCCTGGAGGTTTACAGGCCGGCCAAGTAATGAGCCGGCGCGAAGGGGATATCGTCGTCGAAGCTGTCTGGCGGTGCGGCCTGCTGGCTCGGTTGCGACTGGCGTGGCGCTGGCTGGCGGGCCGCCTGATTCTGATTAGCGGACTGCGACGCGCTGCCGACCAGCTTGATATGGCTGATGCGCCCGACCAGCTTGGAGCGTGTCGTGCCCTGGCTCTGGTATTCCTCGATGTGGACGTCATCCACAGTCACCAGAACCTGCTGACCTTTCAGTAGGTACGGCGCCAAGGCCTCGGCCTGTTTTCCCCACAGCGTTGCATCCACCCACTGAGCGGGGCGCTTGCCGTCCACCTTGCGACCGTAGTCGCAGGCCAGGACTAGGTTGATAACAGCCTGCGAGTTGTCGCCCGGCGTGTAGCGTAGTTCGGCATCGCGGCCGATACGGGCTACGTCGAAGAGTTGCGGCATGGTGTTTTCCTTGTGGTTGGTTATGCGGCCAGGCCGAGCACTTTATGCATGCGCTCGTCCAACAGTTCGTGGAAGGTTTTGACGCGCTCAGCGAGCTTGCGGATATACGCCTCGTCGCGGTACGCGCGCTTGACGAACAGCGGCATGCCCGGCCAGTAGCTGATGAAGTCGATCCACTCGCGCTCCGAAACCCACAAACCGCCCTGGCACTGCGCGACGTGCTCTTTCGGCACCTCGTTAGCCAGGATCACGCCTACCTGAAACTTCGGCAGCTTGGTTTTGATTTCGGTGAGACCGTTCGCACCAACCAGAGCATCTGGCGAATAGCCAATCCCATGATTGAGGATGATGCCGACAGCCTGCGTCGCGACCTCTTCGCGTGCCTCGTACAGGCCGCGCGCAACGCCTTCCAGCTCATGACCGCGAATCGTGGCCTTGGTCTGGAATGGCAGCTCGGCAGCTTCGCCGGTGATGCGCTCGCCGATCAGTTGATCCATATAGGTGAAGGCTGCAACGCCAAATCCGGCCTCACCTTTGCCGTTGACCAGTAGCGCCTCCAGCTCGGAACAGGTGGCGATGCCCAGGCGCATGGCCAGCCATTCAGGCGTGCCCTGCTCGATGTCGGTAACGATCTGCATGTCAGGCCTCCTGGGTGTTTTGCTTGGCGGACTTGGTAAGCATGCCTAGCACCTGGTCGAAGGCGGCCTTCTCGACGCTGGCGGGCGTGCCGTGGATGGCGGCGAACGCGGTCTTGGCCTTGTCGCTGCACTTGTCGAGCAGTTCGGCCAGTTGCGCGGCCTGCACAGACGTGACGCGCGGGGTAACCACGGTGCCATTGCCGTCATCATCCTCGCCGGTGGTGGTGAAGTTGAGCAGCGCTCCGGCCGTGTAGCGCTTGCCGTAGCTGACGCTGGAGGCAACCGCCTGGACGCCGTTCTTGTTGCCAGACACATCGGCCGGCAGCAGAAGCGAGGTGGTTTCGCGGTGGCCCGCCCGGTGGCTCAGCACACCCTCAACCTCAATGCCTTTCTCGTTGCGCGGCGTACGGAATGAGAGGGCAAAGCCGTGCTTTGCCAGTACCGGCTTGATCATTTCGTTGATGTCTTCCCAGAGCGCGTAGGTGCTCTGGATGCGGCCGTTCTTGTCCTTGATGCCGCCGCGCTCGCCGATGACGGGCAGCTCTTCCTGCATTTGCGCCAGGGCTTCGTCGTACTGCTGCTTGGCCTGCTGCGCCTGGAAGCGCTCATGCATGGCCATCAACCGCTCCATCTTATCGATGTCGGCAGCAGGGCTCATAGCGACTTGCTGGATGATCTGCAGAATCGTGGCTGATTCGCTCGCGACAGCCGGCATCGACTCGCGGTGCTCGGCAAGTTGGACTTGGTTGTTCATGGGAACCTCAGTAAGCGAGCGATACGCCTGGCACTTCGCCCTTGCGTATCAGGTTGATAACGGCCTTGGCCTGTTCTTCGCTGATGCCAGCCTTCATGACGGCCTCTTTTGCTGCGGTGAGCACTGCGGTCTTGTGCGCAATGTCCGCCTCGCGGGCCGCGGCTTCTCGCTGAATGCGGGCCTGTTCGTCGGCTTGGCGCTGGCGTTCGGCTTGAGCTGCACGCTCGGCCTGTGCTGCTGCATCACGTTCAGCCTGCTCGGCCCGTTGCTTGGCCTCCAGCTCGCGCTTGGCTGACTGCTCGGCCTGGAGCTTCAACTCCAGCTCACGGCGATCAGCGGCGGCCTGAGCATCACGCTCACGCTGAGCTGCTGCGTCACGCTCGGCCTGGGCACGCTGCTCAGCTTCGCGGGTTGCCTGCTCTGCCGCCTCACGGGCAATGCGGTCACGCTCGGTTTGTGCGTCACGCTCAGCCTGTTCGGCGTTGAACTTGGCGATGGCGGCCAGTTCGGCTTCGTGCTTCTCGCGCACAACCAGCGCCTCGCGCAGAGCGGCAAGCGCCTTGTCCTTGGCTCGCGCGGCCTCAGCCTCAAATTCTTCCCAGTGCTCGCCAATCTGAACGCCTTCGATGAAAGCGATGCTGGCTTTCAGTTCGGAAGCGTCGAGGTCGCGACACTCAAGGCGAAGCGTCATCTGGTCAATGCTCGCCTGGTGGCGATCGATCCGCGCATCTTCGCGGGCCTGCCATTCATTCAACGGCGCCCGCACCTCGTCGCGCAGAGCGTCCATCTGCTGCACGAACTCCCGAAGTTCGGCTTCGATAACCTTCGGCTTCTCCTTGATCCGCTTCAGGTAATCGCGCCCAGGCTTCTCTACTGCCGTCTTGGAGCGGGCCACCTTCGCGGCGTTTGAGGCGATACGCTCACGACCCTTGCGGGTGGTCAGGTCGGGCACCTCGCCGACGACTTCGGCGCGAGCTGCTTCGACATAGCGGTCCAGGATACTTACGCCGTAAATTGCCGGCGCATTGTCTGCGCTTATGTCATCCAGCGGGGTCAGTTCGCTTGCTGCGTTCATGTCTATCTCCCTGCGCTCAGCGCGGATAAGTGGTAACGGGCTGCTCAGCCGTCAATCTGCCGTCGATGATGTGCGGCAGGGCCAGAGCGGCGAGAAGGGTTAGGGCGCCTAGTGCGTTCATGAAG